>CAZXVB010000023.1:0-16432 GCA_964643875.1 uncultured Anaerolineales bacterium
CGTCAGTTGCACATGTATAGCCCCACATCAGGCACAAAATGCCCCCAAACCGCATTCGAACCTGCGGGAGGGTCAAAATGTCGGGTAGTGAGTTCAGGCCGACGGTTGAAACCGCGCCTGAGGAGCTAAAGCTGGCTGTCCACGCAGGTGGACAGCTGCGCCCACGCAAGTGGTCGCTTGGCTGCAAGCCCTCCAGAGGCGATTTCAATCGCTAACAGAAGTTTCACCACCCGACATCTGAACGCAGATGACGCAGATTCACCGCAGATTGACGCTGATTTGATCGGATTCGTATCGATTCGCGCCGAAAACTCAGAAAAATCCGTGTTTTTCTGTGTTAATCTGCGTCCCCAAAAAAGCGTGTCGGGTAATGATAGAAGTAGCCTGAGTAGTAGTTACATTATACAGTTACTTCTTGACAAAATTGGATTGTTTGATATAATGTTATTACATTATAATAAATAGAGAACCTGGACGAACTCTCCCGATCCGAAAGAGACCAACGAAATCCAGTAGCGCAGCCCAGACGAGACCCGGAGACGAAATCTGGAAACACACCATGACAATCGACCGCAATTCTCCTGTACCAATCTATCACCAACTCAAGACCGTCATTCAGTCCCAAATCGCACAAGGGGTCTGGAAACCAGGGGATCGCATTCCTACAGAGCAAGAGCTGTGTAAAATGTATCACATCAGTCGTTCCCCGGTGCGCCAGGCGCTCAAGGAATTGGTCTATGAAGGTGTCTTGACCCGTCGGCCCGGCCTGGGCACATTCGTACAATATAACGATGGCTCCTCTGCCACCCCCATGTCGCCTTCTATCATCAGGATGATGACCTCGGACGCACATTGGGCCGATGTGTTGGAACTGGCTGCGCGAGTTTGGAACCAATCTCATCCAGAGCAAACCGTCTCCTTTCAAATCGAAACCGTCGAGCACGACGCCTTGTATGGGCGGCTGAGCACAGCCGTCGGGAACGGAGAGGCGCCCGACGCCGCAATGGTGGACGGTGTCTGGATAGCCGGCCTGGCTCAGTCCGGCTTCCTGTACGCCCTGGATGAACTGGATCAAGAGACGGAATGGCACTATGACGAATTCATTCATGACCTATATCCAGCGTTCGCCCGGGCCAATTCCTTTCGAGGTCGGATGTATGGCCTGCCCATCAAAGCCGACGCCTCCCTGCTATGGTATCGAAAAGACTGGTTCACAGCTGAGGGGATAGATCCGCCCCGGGATTGGGACGAGCTACTCGCTGTGGCCGAACATTTCCAAACCGTAAAAAATAGATATGGTCTAAAGTACCCACTGGTATTTCCCGCCGGGCCGGCGGGTGGAGAGGCGACTATCTACAACCTGATGCCGTTCATCTGGTCGGCCGGGGCAGAGGTCTTCGATGCCCACAACTCCCATGTGCTCCTGGATGCTCCGGCCACACGGCGGGCACTCCGCTTCCTCCGCGATCTGGTACAAGTCCACCACGCAGCTCCTACTGACGTCACGACCTACCGGTGGGACACAGCGCCGTATATGCTGGCCACCGGCCAGGCCGCTATGGCTCTAGGAGGCAGCTACGAAAGCGACATCCTGCTTGCCGCCGGTCAATGGTCTCCCGACGAATTCACCCGCTACATCGGGTATGTTTCACCGCCGGCGGTCCCTGGAGGAGAATCGGTTTCCACGGTCGGGGGCACCAGCTATGTCGTGCTGCGTCAATGCGCCCGTCCCACATTGGTGATGGAGATTCTCAAAGTAGCCGTTCGTCCCAACATCGTTGGAGACCTCTATCTCCAGAAACTACAAAACTCACCCTATCGCTCCTTCAACGAATGGATCGTCCCAGAGGCGACTCCTCTTCTCTCTCAAACAGCGGCGATGATCGCTTCGGGGCGTGCCCGTCCACCGATTCCGGAATATTTCAAGATTTCCCGTCAATTGCAAGCCATGTTCGAGGTCGCTATTAGTGGCACGATGGATATAGATGAGGTCGTGCAGCGGGCGGCCGAGTTCATTGGGGCGATCAGTGAGCGCCCCGTCCAGGTTCAATCGGAGCAAATATAAGTAAACAACTATGACCGCGCAGGTTATGTGGTTGTATACTCGCTTCAAGCGAAAAGGAGGTGATTCGACGCGAGCACACACATTTTGAAACCAACTTTGACAAACCGACTAAACTAAAATCAAATTCACTTAGGAGGAGTGCAAGATGAAGAAGCATATGGTAATTCTGATGGGCCTGATCGTGTTGGGCCTCATTGTGACCGCCTGTGGCGGCCCAACCCCTACCCCGGAGACGATCGTGGTGACCGAGGTAGTGACTGAGAAAGAAGAAGTGCCGGTGGAAGTTACCCGCGAGGTACAGGTAGAGGTGGAGAAAGAAGCCGAGCCGGTAGAGATCGTCCTGTGGACCAAAGAGGGCGAGGCCGACGGTGGGCTTCAGTTCGTGCAATCCCTGGCGGACGCCTACACGGCGATTCACCCCAACGTGACCTTCGAAGTCGTCAACAAGGACGTGGAGACGTTACGTGAGGATTTCCTCACCTCCGGGTTGGCCGGCAGCATGCCCGATTTGTTGTGGACGGTCAACGACCACGCCGGACCATTCACAGACGCGGAACTGATCTTACCGGTGGATGATCTGTTCGACCTGAGCCTGTACGTGGATTCCGCCTTGAAGGCCGCCCAATTGAACGGGAAGACCTGGGGTGTGCCGATCTCCAATGGCAATCACCTGATGCTCCTGTACAACAAGAGCCTGGTGGAAACACCCCCGGCGAACACCGACGAGTTGATCGCTATGGGCCAGGAACTGACCACCGGTGATCAGTACGGCCTGGTCTACAATCAGACTGAGCCGTTCTGGCTGGTGCCCTGGTTGGGTGGCTTCGGTGGTGCTGTCTTCGCAGAGGACGGCAAGACCCCCACGCTCAACACGCCAGAGATGGTGAACACCCTGCAATTCCTCTACGACATCAAGTACAGCACACCGATTGTCCCGGCCGAGAGCGACTACAATGGGGCCGATACCCTCTTCAAAGAGGGGAAGGCCGCGATGATCATCAACGGTGACTGGTCACTGGGTGGCTACAAGGAAGTTCTGGGAGACAATCTGGGTGTGGCCCGCATCCCCGAAGTTGTCGGCGGCGAGTGGCCCCATCCATACACCAGTGGTGTCTACTTCATGTTCCCCGTCAGCCTGGAGGAAGACGAGGCCAAGATGGCGGCAGTGATTGATTTCGTCAACTTCGTCACCAGCGCCAACAATCAAGCCCTGATGATCGCCAAGTTGAACCGCTTGCCGGCCCTCGAGGCAGCGCTGTCGGACCCATTGATCGCCAATGATCCTATCCTCAAGGGTTCGGCGGACCAGATGGTCGTCGGCACCCCCATGCCCACCGTCAGCGAGATGCGTTGCAACTGGGACGCGATGAAGCCGGAAATGCAAGCCGTTCTGGCGGATCAGAAGACGCCGGAGGATGCCGCCGCAGCGATGCAGGAAGCAGCCGAAACCTGCATTGCCAATTTGGAGTAAGTGCACCTGGAAATCCAATTAGCGGGGAAGGGGGTAACCCCTTTCCCGCTTTTAACTCCCATCCGGGTCATTTCGGATGCGGAGCACCGGACAAGGAGGGATCGGATGCGATTTCTGACACCGGATGTCTTCATCGGCGCGTTGAGGGAAGTCGGTAGTACAGTCGTTTTCATCGTTGTTGGAACCGCCTTGCTCGAGCTGGCAACTTATCTGGCCTGGACTCCTCTTGGCCGATTCAGTCAATGGGTCAATCAGCGGCTGCAATTCCTGGGGAACAAAGTGCGATATGCGCTGGCGACCCTCCTCATTGGGGGAGCTGGGGTCTTCGCCGTCGGGGCGATCAGTGTGGGGCAAACTCCATCCCCGTGGTCACCCTATTGGCCATGGGCGTTGGTTGCATTTGTGATCGGTTTGTTCATTTCCCCCACTGCAGTCCAGATATTCCATTGGCGTTTACGCCTGCCGTATATGTTGTTGATGCCGGCCCTGGTGGGACTGGTCTTGCTGGTCATCTACCCTCTGCTCTGGGAACTGAATGTCTCGATGACCAACTTGAACCCCCGGCATTTTAAATCCCCGGATTTCGTTGGCTTGCGAAATTATATAGATGTCTTCACCAAACCAGTTCTGAAACAAGTCACCTTCTTCCCGGTCTTCCTGCATACCATTCTGTGGACCGTGATCAACGTCGTCTTTCACGTCAGCGGGGGGATGGGGTTGGCACTGTTGCTGAACCGCAAGATGCGGTTGCGAGGATTGTATCGCACTCTGCTGGTCTTCCCGTGGGCCATTCCACAGCCGGTAGCCTGTCTGGCCTGGCTCGGTGAGTTCCACTACGAATACGGTTTCGTCAACATCATGCTCCAACAGATCGGGTTGGAACCGATCCAATGGCTTTCCAACCCTACCTGGAACTTCGTGGCAATGTGCATCACCAATATCTGGTTGGGTATCCCATTTATGATGGTCATCATCCTGGGGGGACTGCAGAGCATCTCCAACGAGTTTTACGAGGCCGCGGAAATGGATGGCGCATCGCCCTGGCAGATGTTCCGCTCCATCACAGTACCACTGCTCCGACCGGTGCTAACCCCAGCCATCGTGCTGGGCACGGTATGGACCTTTACCAACTTCAACGTACCCTTCTTCATCAACCAGAACGAACTGGAGACCAGCGACACGTTAGTCACGGCCCTCTTCCGCTCGGCGTTCCAATACTTCAACCTGGGAGATGCAGCCGCATTCGCGTTCGTCGTCTTCGGGATCCTGCTGATCTTTTCTGTACTCTACATCCGGGTCTCCGGTGGCCTGAAAGGAGTATACGAATGACCTCCACCGACATGCAGAGGAAACCTCAAAGTGCCTGGGCCAGGTTCTTCAAGCCGCGTTCGAGTCGCGAGGATAGCCCCTTCAAACGGCTGTTAATTCACCTGGCGTTGATCCTGAGCTGCGTGATCGCCGTTTATCCGGTGTTGCGCATCGTCAGCGTCTCCCTCCGACCAGGGGATCGCTTGCTCTCCACATCGTTGGCTATCATCCCACCGGACGCTACCCTCGAGGCGTATAAAACCGTCTTGTTCGACAAAGAGTTCCCGGTCTGGGTGTGGAATAGCATTGTCATCACCACGGCAACCGCGGTCGTCGGGGTTGTTTTGGCGGCCACATCAGCCTACGCCTTCTCCCGCTGGAAGTTCCCCGGTCGCTCGCCAGGCCTGGTCTTCCTGCTCTCCACGCAAATGCTCCCGGCTCCGATGATGATGGTACCGATCTATATCCTGGCGTCCAAATTGGGGTTGACCAACACGTATCGGGGATTGGTGATCGCCTACTCGGTCACATCAGTACCCTTCAGTATCTGGATCCTCAAGGGATACTACGATACCATCCCCCGCGAGTTAGAGGAGGCCGCGCTCATAGATGGTGTCTCGCGCCTTTCGGCCTTCTGGCGGATCGTGCTTCCACTCTCGACGCCGGCCCTGGCCATTGTATTCCTGTTCAGCTTTATGTCCGCCTGGACAGATTACTTGTTGGCACGGGTGATGATCGCCAGTGAGCGCAGTCTGTGGACGTGGGTGCTGGGTGTGCGCGATTTCCAAGGCCAATTTCAAACCCAATGGGGCCTTTTCTCTGCCGCTTCCGTCATGGTCGCTATCCCCGTGATGGCGCTGTTCCTGTATTCCTCCAAGTGGCTCATCTCCGGTTTGACCCTGGGGAGCGTAAAGGGGTAAATGGCTTGATTGGGCCTCGCTCCCACCCACCAATCTCTCGACGGGAGTAATGCAACCGATGAAGATGAAGAAGCGAGCAACTTTGTGGTCGTGGCCGACCGCCGTGGTTGTGACGGCCGTGCTCCTGGCGCTCTTGCTTTCGGCCTGCCGACCGGCTGTACCCACCACTACCACGGCAACTGCGCAACCGACAGTTCCCGCATCGCTGGACACACCGTCGCCTTGGGATGTCCTCGACGATACCTGGGGCCCCTACTTGGCCGAGCGCGAGTGGGGAAATCCACGCGAAGCGACCGACCGAGGCAATGGCTGGAGCTTCACGTACGAAAAGGCCTTGGCGACGCCATACCGCTTCGGGGAGGACGGAATTGCCGGGATCACCGACTGCAACGCGAACGTCGCCTTTGCCTTCGCCTTTTTCCGCCCCGGTGAACCATATCTCACCGAACGGCTCTACGGCCTCGACGGCCCCGGTGGACAGTACGGCGAAACCATTTTGGAAGACCGTGTGTTCTACGAGAATACGCCGACCCACAGCTATCTGCGCTATGGATACCGCTATCCATATCAGGCCCACTTCGCCGCCATCACCATCGAATACGCCAAGTACGATGCTCACACGCTGGTCGCCCAGGTAACTGTGGAGGGGTTAGAGAATGCCTCCTCCGCTCCGCTTCATCTGGTGCCCGAACTCTGGTTCGGCGCCGACCGACAGGGCCAGATCGTCCATCGCGACGAACGCACGTGGGAGGCGATCTATCCCGATGGACATTTCGTCGTCGTGGCCGATCGCCCCCCCGACTCGTGGCAAATCACAGAGAATGAATATCCCCGCCGGGCGACCATCAACGCGGCGTTGGTCAATCAGGGCAGGCTGACAAACACCGGCGCGGGTAACAAAGCGGCCTGGGACTTCGTGGTGGCGCTGACGTCACAACGGACAGAGACATTCCACTTCGGCCTGGCCTACGGGCCGGACTACGACACCGCCAACGCCTACGCCAACCACGTGCTGGAAACAGCCGACGCGCTGCTCTCCATGCGGCAGGCCGAGGCCCGCTCGCTCTACGTGGACGACGTCGCGAATCACCAGGCAGTCTATCAGGCCGCGCTGATGAATTTGCTGTGGAACAAAATGTATTACGCCTATGATGGCTCCTTCCAACCGGAGTGGAAAGGGGAAGTGGATCTGCACGACGTGATCCTGGTTCCCGACCGGTGGGAATTTCCATGGCCAGCGATGTGGGACTCCTGTTTCCAGGCCAAGGCAGCTACCCTGGCCGATGTCACCCTGGCCCGACATGATCTCAGCCTCTTCCTGAGCGACCGTTGGCAGACCGAGACCGGCCACGTCCCTAACGTCGAGTGGTTCCTGGAGGGCGAGACTCCGCCGCTCTTCGCCTGGGCCGCCTGGCAGGTCTACGAAACCGATGGCGACCGCGCTTTCCTGGAAACGCTTTTCCCCCGTCTGGAGATGCACTATGCGTTCGTCCGGCGGGCTTATGACCGGGACAACGACTTTTTACACACCGGCGGCTTCATGGGTATGGACAACATCCCCCGCCCGGGAGCACCCGACGAGGAAGAGGCGGACCTTTCTGGTTGGGTGGCCTTCTTCGCCCGTGATATGGCCCGCATTGCCAATGAGATCGGTCAGGCCGAGCGGGCGGACTTTTACCGCCGTGAGTATGACCAGATTGCCGTGCAGATCAATGACCAACTTTGGGACCCGGAGACCGGCTTCTACTACGACCGGAACGTCCACGGGTTCCTGCGAGAGAAAAGTTACGCCGGCCTGATTCCCTTCATCGCCGGCGTCCCCGACGAAGGACAAACAGCCCGCATCATCGAGCACCTGGCCGACCCAACTCAGTTCTGGTCCCCCTACGGCGTGCGCAGCCTCTCAGCCGATTCGGCACTCTACGAGCCGGGTTACTCCGAGACCGGCTGGCGGAACTCCAATTGGCGCGGCCCGGTTTGGATGCCGATTAACTATTTACTGGTACAGCGGCTGGAGGAGAGCCATCCGGCTCTGGCCGATCAACTTCGCGAGGCTCTGATCGCCAACGTCGAAGCCCAGTGGAAAGCCACGGACCGCTTCTGGGAGTACTACCACGCCGAGACCGGCGTCGGCCTGGGGGCCGACCACCAGACCGGTTGGACGGCCCTGGTCGCCAACCTGATCTACGAGAAATACGGACAGTAGAACCGTTATGGAACTGGCCGCCGGCACACGCTACACTGCCACGCTAAAGACCGCGACCAAGGGGGGACAACTGGTTTTCGGTCTTTCAGCGCTCTGATTACCAGTGGGGGAATACCCCGCCGGGTAGGGGACGTTCCTGGCAAGTTTGGGTATAGTCTACCTCCAGGACAATGGGATATCGGTAGATCCCATTTTGCACCTCGGCCCAATTCTGGTACAATCTTTTAGAGTCTTTCACTACCCGACATCTGAACGCAGATGACGCAAATTCACCGCAGATGACGCAGATTTGATCGGATTCGCATCGATTCGCACCGAAAGCTCAAGGAAATCTGTGTTTTTCTGCGTTAATCTGCGTCCCCCAAAAAGCGTGTCGGGCAATGGATAGAGTCTATCCGAAAAGCAGGATGGCATCCCTGGTGACAACGGCCAACTTCTTGGCCGTCGTCTAAGCTAGAAATGAGGGGGAAAGTATGAAAGTCAAGTTTCGCGATCAAGAATGGGAAATCGCAGGCCGTAAACGGGTGCGGGAGGTGATCGAAGAGATCGGCATGATCCCACATACCGTGTTGGTCGTACGCGGGGGCAAGCTACTCACGGAGGATGTGCTGCTCAACGAAGACGACGAGATCAAACTGGTAGCCGTGGTCTCCGGCGGGTGATGAGATGAAATGTCGTAAGTGTAGCCGACCGGCTGTGATCAACATGCGCCAGCACAAACTGGCTTTGTGTGATGAACACTATCCAGAGTGGTTCATCGCCCAGACGCAGCGGGCCATCGAAAAGTATCACATGTTCACCTCCGACGAGCGCATCCTGGTGGCTGTCTCCGGCGGCAAGGACAGCCTCGCCCTGTGGGATGTATTGTTACAACTGGGATACCAGGCGGACGGTCTGTACATTGATTTGGGGATCGGCTTAGAAAGGGAACAGGTCGCCGACCCGGACCAAGCCTACTCAATAGCCTCTCGAAAATATGTAGAGCAATTCGCCGCTCAGCGTCCCCACGCCCATTTCACTATCGTGGATCTGAAAACCGAGTACGGCGAGACCTTGCCGGAGGTCGCGCGCCGAGTACAACGCGGACGGAAGAAGCCTTGCGCTGTCTGTGGGTTGATCAAACGGCACGTGATGAACCGCGTCACCCGCGAGGGCGGTTACGCCGCCCTGGCAACCGGGCACAACCTGGATGACGAAGTCGCCGTTCTGTTCGGAAACGTGTTGCACTGGCAAACCAGCTATCTGGCCCGACAGGCGCCGGTACTGCCGGCTGCCGGAGATGGATTGGCCCGCAAAGTGAAACCCTTCTGCCGTCTGTACGAACGGGAGACAGCAGCCTATGCCCTCATCACCGGCATCGCATACATCTATGACGAGTGTCCCTACTCAGTAGGCGCGACCAGTCTCCGACACAAGGGCATATTGAGCCAGATGGAAGAGCAATCGCCGGGCATGAAACTGCAATTCTACCTTGGATTCTTACGTGCCCGCCAATCCGGGTTCTTCTGCACACAGACCGAGGAAGTAGACCTGCATCCCTGCCCTCGTTGTGGACAACTCACCAGTGCGCCGGGCCTGTGTGCCTTCTGTCGTTTGTGGGAGCGCTAGCTTTCGTTCCTGGGTTCTTGAGCGCGAGGTGATGTATGCACACCGAAACGTCGGCCTTCCGCCAACTCCTCCACCGACTGGCCCGCCTGGGATCCCGACTGGACGTAGCCGCCATCCTCATCCTGGCCGTCCTCGTCCTGGCAGCAGTAGGCACCTGCTTCCCCCAGCGTCCATCAACCACCTCCGGCGATCCAGACCGACAGGCTCACTGGGAAGCCCTCGTCCGCGACCGCTACGGCCCCCTGACGGATCTGCTGACAGCGCTGGGCCTCTTCGATTGGTTCCATGTCGGTGCACTCCTTGGCCCCCTTGGCCCCTTTAGTCCAATGCTCCTGCTGCTGGCGGCCACCCTGATATGCACAGCCCGTCGCTGGAAAACGGTAGTTCGAGCCGCGATCTCCCCCCCAGGCCGCGGCTCGATTGCGACGGCCAGCCATGCCCCCTACACAGCTCGGAAAGCAACCCACCTCTCGCTCCCCATTCCACCGGACGTATTGGCCCGCTTGCACGCCTGGATGAAGGCCGCCGGCTTCCGGGTGCACGTCGGTGTCGACAGCTCCACCGATACCGACATCACAGTTCCGGTCATACGCGGCGACCGCTACCGATGGGCATCCCTGGGGACCTTGTTCACCCACCTGGGCGTGCTCCTCTTACTCCCGGCCGCCATACTGACCGCGACCGGCTGGCGGGAGATGGTGACCGTCCAGCCAGGAGAAACGGTGACCGTCCGGCACAATCACGACGTACGCCTGCGGAGCGACGAGCTGACCGTCATCCGTCGGCCCGACGGAAGCATCGCCGACTACCAAACCCAAATATCACTCTACACCGACTCGGATGTCATCAGTGGACCGGTGCGGCTGAATGCCCCCCTCCATTTTGCCGGTCTGCGGTTCTATCTGCATCACTACACCGGGTCAGGGCAGGACACCGCCATCACTTTCCTGGTGACGCGCGATCCGGGATACAGCCTGGCGATACTGGCCGGCTTTCTCCTTTTGGTCGGAATGGTGAGCAGCCTCTACCTTCCACATACTTCCATATGTGCCTGGTTTCTCCCAGACGGCACGCTTCACCTGGCCGGCTGGTCGGGCCGGGTTGGAATGCCCTTTGAGCGCGAGTTCGAAGCATTCGTCGCCCTGGTGACAGATTTGTAACTTCTAGCAAATAGGCTAAAATAGTAATGCTTGCTCAGCGCGTAGGGTAAGCCTGGATGAACACGTGAGATGAGCACAATCGCGTACATCGTTCTGTGGTTGGCCCTGGCCGTCGCGGCCCTAGACCGTCGCTACGCCGCCCGTTGGAGCCGACGAGTGGCTGCGGGGATGATCGGATGCGCATGGGGCATGTGGGCCATCCTCCTGGTGCGGCGCGCGCTCGACGCCGGGCATTGGCCATTAAGCACCCGCTACGAGTTCGCCCTTTGTTGGGTGTGGAGCACGTTGGCAATCTACTTCTTGTTGGAGGCGGACCGTCAGAGAGCCATCGGATGGGCCACTGTTGTGGCAGCTCTGCTGATCGCTACCTACGCACTCACCCGTCCGGCGAGTGAACGAGCTATGACGCCCCTTCCGCCGATACTGCGTTCCGTATGGCTCCAGTTGCACGTGCTGACGACAGTGATGGGGTACGCCGTGTTGGGCGTAGCGGCCGCCGCAGCCCTGGCAGCGCTGAGTGTTGGCCGCCAATCCAGCCCGGAGGAGCATCAGGCCACCGAAATAGTGGAACGGACAATGGAACGGATGGTCGCTCTGGGGTTGCCATGGCTGACCGCCGCCATCCTCACCGGGGCGATCTGGGCCGAGCACGCTTGGGGACGCTATTGGGGATGGGACCCAAAAGAGACCTGGAGCCTGGTGACATGGTTGTGGTATCTACTCATCCTCCACATCGCCCCCTTGCCCCGCTGGCGCGGTCGGCCCCTCGCCTGGTTGGTGCTGGCCGGATATGGATTGATACTCTTCACGTTTATGGGTGTGCCCTGGTTGGTGCGCACCGTGCGCCTGGAGAGCCTACATGGGTTTTGATGGCTCCTGAAGTGTTCGGAAGGCATGCGCCGAGATGGGAAACGGCATTTCCACATCCTCATCTTCCAAATCCCCATTGGGGATCGGAGTGGGGATCGGAACGAAACCAGTGCCCCGCCGACGATTTCTGATCGGGGCCGGCGCGGCTGCCGCCTGTGGCCTTGGGATAGCAGCCGGGATCACCGGTTCGTGCTGGTGGGAATGGCCTGCTGGCAAAGAAAGTAAAGTTGGCCCGGCACCACTCTCTCCGCCCACCTCCTACTCAGTGGAGGCCCGTTACTATACGACGATCTCCTCGCTTGCGGGGTCTGGCGGGGAGGAGCTAGATTGCGCCGCCTGTCACGGCGCAACGGAAGAAGCACTGCCCGTCTTTTATTGCCACACCCCCCATCACGACAATTACGTCCGTTGCCACCTCTGCCCACACCAATGCGTGATTGCCGATGGCGAGCGCGGCCACTGTCGCGTGCGAGAAAACCACGGCGGGCGACTCTATTCTTTGGTCTACGGTAACCCGTGCGCCGTCCACATAGACCCAATCGAGAAAAAACCATTCTACCACTTCCTGCCCACAGCTATGGCCCTCTCCCTGGCAACGGCCGGTTGCAACCTACGCTGTCTCTACTGCCAAAACTGGCAGATCTCCCAGGCATCACCGGAAGAGACACAAAACGCGGACCTACCGCCAGTAGAGATCGTTCGGACAGCGACAACGTACTCCGTACCGGTGATCGCCTACACCTATTCCGAACCGATCATTTTCTACGAATATATGTTGGAGATAGCCCAATTAGCCCGTGCGGCCGGGCTGTACAACGTCGTTGTCTCGGCCGGTTTCATCAACCAGGAACCACTACAAGCATTGTGTCGGGCGGTGGACGCCATCAAGATTGATATGAAGGGATACGATCCGGCGTTCTATCGCCAGGTGTGCCAGGCCGAGTTAGAGCCGGTATTGAAGGCGATTCGGACGATCTATGCCAGCGGAGTGCATCTGGAGATCGTCAACTTGGTTGTCCCCACGCTAAACGACGATCTGGAACAGCTCCGCGCCCTGGCCGGATGGATATCCCACGAACTTAGCCCGGACATACCGCTGCATTTCAGCCGCTTTTACCCACAATACAAGTTGACCGACCTACCCCCGACGCCGGTAGAAACCCTGGATCGGGCCAGGGAGATCGCAATAGAGGAAGGAATGCGTTTCGTCTACGTGGGGAATGTGCCAGGTCATCCTGGCAACAACACCTACTGCCCGGCATGTGGAGAGCCAATCATCGTGCGACAGGGATTTGCCGTAACAGCATACCACATCTCTGATGGCGCCTGCGCCTATTGCGGGCAGCCAATCCCTGGCCGGTGGTGGTCCGCCGAACAGATCGCGCCATCCAGGAAAACGCCAGTCGGCACAAGCGATCAGTGAGATTCCATTCGAACAACACGGCACTCACCGGCAAATCGGCGAGAAAAAGACTGATCTGATGGAAAACAGACCCAGCAGTCGAGAAATCGAACGAGAACGATTGATTCAGGCCATTGCAACCATCGAGGCCCGCCGCTCCATCCTGGGCGATCATGTAACGGAAACGGCCATTATGACCTTGCAAGAGAAACTAGCCTCGCTGGAAGCGCCACGGGTTGCCGAACAGCGGAAGCTGGTCACCATCCTGTTTGCTGATGTCTCCGGCTTCACGGCGATGTCCGAGGCATTGGATCCCGAAGATGTGCGCGACCTGATGAACGCTCTCTGGGCACGGCTGGATTCGATCATTATCTCCTATGGAGGCATCGTTGACAAGCACATGGGGGATGCAGTGATGGCGATCTTCGGTGCTCCCACTGCCCGCGAGGATGACCCAGAGCGGGCGATCCGGGCCGCGCTGGCAATGCAACAAACCCTTTCCACTTGGGAAACCGACTTTGCGTCCGATTTCCCCATCTCCATCCGCATCGGCATCCACACTGGGCCGGTCTGGCTGGGAACGGTCGGTGTGACAGCCGAGTACACGGCTATGGGGGATACAGTCAACCTGGCCAGCCGTCTCCAACACGCCGCACCGGTCGGCGGGGTGATCGTTTCGCACGAAACGTATCGCCATGTGCGGGGCGTCTTCGACGTGTTGCCGATGGAACCGATTACCATCAAGGGGAAGACAGAGCCAATCCCGGTGTATGTGATCCTGCGGCCTCGGCCATACGCCTTTCGATTGTCGAGTCGGGGTATCGGGGGCATCGAAACCCACATGGTCGGGCGAGATCGAGAGTTGGGCCAATTGCAAGATACCCTGCGAATGGTCATCAGCCAAAAGCAGGCCCATATGATCACCATCTCGGGAGAAGCCGGGGTAGGGAAATCGCGTTTGTTGTATGAATTCAACGATTGGGTTGCCCTGCTGGCCGAACAAGTAATCTTCTTCCGAGGGCGAGCCAGTGAGCAGATGAGCGCCGTCCCCTATTTTTTGATACGCACGATGTTTTCCTATTACCTGGGAATTCAGGATAGCGACTCGGCCGCCACGGTGCGGGAGAAATTCGAACAAAAGATTTCCGAAGTGCTCAGCTCCAACACTTCCGACGATCCCGAAAACCCCGATAGTCCGGACGGGGTAGAAAAAGCACATTTTATCGGCCACTTGCTCGGATTCGACTTTTCCACCAGTCCTTATCTGCGCGGGATTCTAGAAGACAGTCGTCAAATCCGGGACCGGGCATTCTATTACATCGCTCAGTTTTTCGGCACTGTCGCTCAACGCCACCCAGCGATCATCATATTAGAAGACGTCCATTGGGCTGACGACAGCTCTTTGGATTTGATTGACTACCTGGCGCGAGAATGCCAGCAATCACTTTTGCTGATCATTTGCCTGGCCCGGCCCTCTCTCTTCGAGCGAAGACCGACCTGGGGAGAGCGACAACCTGCCCACACCCACATTGAGCTCCACCCATTGTCCGGCGAAGAAAGCCGGCAACTGGTAAAAGAAATTCTCCGCAAGGCTCCAGATATACCCTCAGAACTGCTCGATCTAATCATCAAGCGCACTGAAGGAAACCCTTTTTACATAGAGGAATTCGTCCGGGTACTGATCGAAGATGATGTCATCGTGCCGGGCATAGACCACTGGCGCATCGAGAGCGAGCGATTGACCCGCGTGCGCATCCCCCCGACGCTGGTCGGCGTATTACAAGCCCGCCTGGACCGGCTGTCGCCGCTTGAGCGAGAAGTGCTCCAGTGCGCCTCGGTAGTGGGGCGAGTATTTTGGAAGGGAGCCGTGACTCACATCTACCACCCACCGGAATCCAATGTCGCTCAAGACGAGACAGACGAAATACACACAACCCTCCAACGATTATGCGAGAAGGAGTTGATATACCGACGAGAAGGAAGCGACACAACATTCGCCGGGGAAGAAGAATATGCCTTCAAACACACGATTCTGCATGAGGCAACGTATGAGAGCGTGTTGAAACGGCTGCGTAAGTTGTATCACGCCCAAGTGGCTTCCTGGTTGATCGCGCAGAGCGGGGAACGGGTCGGCGAATATGCCGGTCTGATCGGCTCCCACTATGAACGGGCAGGAAAGAGCATCCAGGCGGCCGGTTGGTATGGACAGGCCGCCAAGCAAGCCCGGAACACCTATGCCCCCGAAGCGGCCATTACCTACTATCGAAAGGCGCTGGCCGCTCTGCCGGAGCAGCCGGAACAGACCTCGGAAAGCAACATCTGGCTCTCTCGCACTACCCAGCGCATCATCCTTTACGAGGGACTGGCGGAGATGCTACTCTGGCAAGCCCGCTACGCCGAAGCCGCCGAGGCCTGTCAGGAGATGCAAATGGCTGCCCAGGCCGGTCAAGACTCGGTAGCGTATGCCCGATCGTGGAATATCTTGGCCCGCATCCAGGACGCCCAGGGCAATTATGTGGCTTGCCTGGAAAGCGCCACGCGGGCGGAGGAGATCGCAAGAGAGGCCGATCCATTAGGACAAGTCGAACTGGCTCGTGCCCTGTGCCAGAAAGGATGGACCTGTTATCGGTTGGGGGATATCGAGGCGACGTTGCAAAACGGCGAACAGGCTTTGCAACTCAGTACTCAGTTGAACCTGCAACGGGAAAAGGCCGACAGTCTCAGCCTGCTGGGATGCGTACATAGTATGCTGGGTCATTATGGCGATGCAGCACATTACAACACCAGCGCCGTGGAGCTATACCAGGAGTTGGGGGATAGAGAACGAATCGGCGTCATGCTCGCTCGCCTGGGCGACCATGCCCAAATGCGTGGAGACTATCCGGCCGCCGTGGCGCTCTATCAAGAAGCTTTGAAGACAGCCTATGAAACCGGCAATCGAAACCACGAAATGGTATTCCTCACCAATCTGAGCGGTGCCAGGGTCGGTGTGGGTGATTACCGTGTTGCAGAGTACGACCTGCGACGGATCATCCGTTGGGCAGAGATCAACGGACAAATTGGTTGGCTCTCGGAGGCGTACTGTTTTCTGGCGGAAGCCTGTTTGGGGCAAAACAAAGCAGCCGAGGCACTCCCAGCCGCTCGACGGGCCTTGGAGGTGGGACAAAAAATCGCTTCTCCGTTCCTGGTCGCGACTGCATGGCGCACATTAGGGCGGGCTATGGCCCAGGTGGAACCGCCGGAGCCGACAAAAGATAACGAAATCCGTACATGCTTTACCAAAAGCCTGGAAATCTTCACAGAGATCGGGGCAGAAAGGGAATACGCCCGCACTTTGGAGGCACTGGCCGAATACGAACTAAACCAGGGACACACCGCCGAAAGCCAAACCCTTCGGGAGCAAGCTCAGGAGATTTTTGAGC
>CAZXVB010000024.1:0-16286 GCA_964643875.1 uncultured Anaerolineales bacterium
TCCCGGTGACTATCGCCGGCGTCGTGCTCTCCACATTGCACCAATCCACGCTGGGGACGATATACCTGGCCTTACCGGAGAGAACCCATCTTTTGTGGTGGACCTGGCTATTGCCGATCCTGTACTATCTCTCTGCCATCGGCATGGGGCTTTCAGCGACGATCCTGGTGGTGTTGATCGGCAGCAAGGCGGTTGGCCACAAGCCGAAGGTGGACGTCCTGGCGGGCCTGGGCAAAATTTCCGTCTGGGTTTGGGTGCTCTACCTGGTGTTGCGGATAGGCGATTTGCTTTTCACCGGCGATCTGGGAGCGATGTTTACCTTTGACTCGAAGAGCACGCTGTTCTGGATCGAGATACTCTTGATGGCAGTCGCGCCCATCGTTCTATACTCTACGTCCCAAGTGCAGAAAAGCAAGTCTGGCTTGTTCTGGACATCTCTGTTCGTCACGCTGGGGCTGGGCTTTAACCGGTTCAACGCCATGTTCAGTGGGATGCCGCCCACCAACGTAGATGCGACTTACTTTCCCACTTTTGTCGAGTTCGCTGTCCAGCTCGGCGTGCTGGCGGCAGCGGCTCTGGTCTGGTATTTGGCGGCTCGTCTTTTGCCGATCTTTGAGACTGAAGCGGAAAGCGAGGAATACGCAGCGGAAACAGCGCCCGCTGCCGCCTCCTGAGCAGAAGCAAGTTACAACGCTAAAGCCCCCCGGTTTCGGAAAGAAGCCGGGGGGCTCGTTGGTTGTCACGATCCCAAAGGTTCTGCGGAACCTTATGGTCTTAGCACTTGCGCGGCGTCAGTCGCTCCCCCCACCGCGCCAATTCCTCGACGGCTTTCTCCACCAGCGCATCCACCTGAGCGGCGACGGGCGGCGAGAGATCGAGGCCCACGTTCAACGTGCCCGGCTGCACGCCCCACAGCACCACGTTGCGCGGGTAGAGATCTTTCAGCTTGGCAGCGAAGAGCATGTCGGGGATGCCGATCTGGTGGGGGGATATTTTGACCGAGAGAAAGGCCGGCACCTCATCCCCCTCCAGTCGCAGCAACGCGCCCGGCTCTTTCCCCATCTCGACCGCATCTATGATCAGCAGGTTTTCCACGCCCTCCAGGTAGTACAGGAGGTCCAGACCCAGCGTCCCTCCGTCCAGGGTCTGGACCCCCTCAGGTAGCTCGTAGCTGGCTGCCAGTTTTTCCACGACGCGCAGCCCAACCCCCTCGTCAGAAAGAAGCAGGTTGCCCACGCCCAGGATAAGCGTCCTGGCAGATGGCCGATCTAGCATTTACTCGTCGCCTGTAACACCACCCGGGTGATCTCGTTCCCCTCGGCGTCCAGCACGTGGACGCCACAGGCCATGCAGGGGTCGAAGGAGTGGATGGTGCGCAGAATCTCGATCGGTTTCTCAGGATCGGCAATGGGCGTGCCGATGAGAGCCGCTTCGTAAGGCCCCGGCTTGCCGTTGGCCCCTCGCGGTGACGAGTTCCAGGTGCTGGGCACGATGCACTGATAGTTGTAGATCTTCTGGTCCTTGATGTGGACCCAGTGCCCCAGCGAGCCACGGGGAGCCTCGGTGCGCCCCCATCCCTTGGCCTCGGCTGGCCAGTTGGCCGGATCCCAGGAGTCCCAGTCGTGGATGTCCAGGTCGCCTTTGGCCATACTGTCTATCAATTCCTGCGTCCAGTCCACCAGCTTTTCGGCCACGACGACGGTCTCGATACAGCGGCCGGCGGTGCGGCCCAGCGTGGAGAAGAGCACTTCTGGCCCCACGTCGAGCGTCTCCAGCACCGAGTTGACCACGGCCTGCACCCGCTCGTGGCCGGAGGCATAGGCGACCAGCATTCGCGCCAGCGGGCCGACTTCCATCGGCTCATCCCTGTAGCGCGGCGCCTTCATCCAGGTGTACTTGTCGTTGGGGCCGGTGTCCAGTTCCTCGTAGGGCGGCTGCGGGCCGGTGTACTTGGGGCGGGTCTCCCCTTCCCAGGGATGCAGGCCCTTGCTCTCGTCATCGTATTCGTACCAGGAGTGGCTGACGTACTCGGTGATTTCCTGATGATCCACCGGGTGGACCGTGCTCATGTCCTTGTTCAGGATAGCGCCCGCAGGAAGCCACGGGTCACCGTTGGCGTCGGGCCAGTCCCCGTAAGACAGGAAGTTGCCCACGCCGCCGCCGATCTCGGCCCACTCCAGGTAGAACGGTGCCACCGCCAGCACGTCGGGCAGGTAGACCTGATCCACGAACTGCTTCGCTTTGGCGAACAGTCCCAGGAGCATGGCGACTTTGTCGGCGTTGAGCGCCGCTTCGCTGGTCGGGTCAATGGGGGTGGACATGCCGCCCACCAGGTAGGTTTGTAGGTGAGGGTTCTTGCCGCCCAGGATGGCGTGGGCGCGGATGACGTCCCGCTGCCAGTCCAGCGCCTCCAGGTAGTGGGCCACCGCCATCAGGTTCGCCTCGGGCGGAAGCTTGTAGGCCGGGTGGCCCCAGTAAGCGTTGGCAAACGGCCCCAGTTGGCCGCTGGCTACGAAGGCCGAGACGCGGTCCTGGATTCCTTTGAAGTAGGTGGCGCTGGATTTGGGCCAATCGGAGATTGATTGGGCCAGTTTGGCCGTCTCGGCCGGGTCGGCATCCAACGCGCTGACGATATCCACCCAGTCCAGAGCATGCAGGTGGTAGAAGTGGATGACGTGATCCTGAACGTACTGGATGCCTTCGATGATATTGCGCAAAATTCGAGCGTTATTCGGGATCTCGATTCCCAGAGCATCTTCGACTGCTCGCACGGAGCAGATGGCGTGAACCGTCGTTCAGACCCCTCATATCCGCTGCGTGAACGTCCACGCTTCGCGGGGATCGCGCCCTTTCAGGATCAGTTCGAGTCCTCTGAACATAGTGCTGGAAGCCCAGGCATCGGTCACCTCGCCTCCGTCCACCTGCACCTCGACTCGCAGGTGGCCCTCGATGCGGGTGACGGGATCAATTACAATCTTTGCCATTTGTTATCTCCTTGTTTTGTGAAAAAGGAAGCGCGGCGGCTTCTTTAATGACTGTGTTCGTGTTCAGGGAATAGGTTGAACGAGCGAGCAATGACAGCATAGACCAGGACAGCGCCCGCTATTATGCCAACGCTGCTCACAACCTCGATCCAGTGAGGCACATAAGTGGCCCATACCGGCGCTTGCAGTCCAACCCAACCCATAGTCAGCCGGTGGACGAACAGCCCGATGATGACCCATATCCCGGCCCAGAAAACCCCGACAGGGCGTTTTCCGAGCTTGGAAAAGATGATCACCAGCGGTAGGCCGACGCCCAAGATAAGCTCCATCCATGCCAGTAGGCTGTACAAGCCAGAGCTGAACAGTAACCCTAATTCACCCGCCAACAGCCAGTCGCCCACTTTGCACACCAGGTAAAAGGCCAGCAGGATGCCAAAGAGTTTTCCCATTTTGACGAAAAACTCATTATCCAACGATAGCCCCAACTTATCCCGAGTTAGCTTGACGACGACAGCCGCCGCCGCTATCCCGCCGAACAGAGCTTGGGTCAGGCAGAGCAAAGGTATGATCGGCGTCCACCACAAGGGATGTAATCTGTGTTCCAGGATCAGGAACATGGAGCCGATGGAGGACTGGTGTATGGTAGAGATGAGGATGCCAAGCCCGCTGATGAGCATAATGCCGCGCTCGATCAGGCGGATGGGAGCCTCGACGTTCCACTTTTCCAGGATCGTCGGCGCCAGTTCCAGAATCAGTACCATCGTATACAGCGTCACACTCAAGGCAACCTCTTCCAGGAAGGAGTGGAGGTTGATGCGCGGCGGCAGCAAGATGGAGTAGAACTGGTGCCAGCGGCCCAGGTCGAGAACCAGGATGACGACGACTGCCCCATAGCCCAAAAAGCCGGTCAGGACAGCCGGACGCAGGATTTTGTGATAATCCTCGCGCCCAAAGAAGTGACTGATGGCCGAGACGGTAAAGGCCGCACCCGCTACCGGGATTAGGAAAACGTCCAACGCGATCCAAAGCCCCCACGGGTAGTGATCGCTGAGGTTGGTCGTGGGGCCTAGCCCGACGGCCAGTCGGTAAATGCCCAGACCCACGCCGACTATGGTCAGCAGACCGAGCACGTAGAAACTGATTGGTATGCTTTGTTTCTTCTGTGTAACTGCTGTCATATCATCCCTCCTCACCTCGTTGCTGGGCCATGTAGCGGATGCCGGCTAAGATGAGCGGGCCTCCGATGAGCAGAGTGGGCAGCACAAACAGCCCCGTCTTTTCACTCAACTCGGGGATCGGCTCTGAGCCAAGCTCCGGGAAGCCCAGCTTTTCGAAAGGAACGTGGGATAGGTAGAGCACCGAGGTGCCGCCGGCGTCATCCTTGCCGTAGATATAGTCCACGTATTTATCGGGATGATCCGCCAGCCGTTTTTCGGCCTCGGTCAGCAATTCACCGCGCTTTCCCCAGGTGATCGCGCCGGTGGGGCAGACCTCCGCGCAGGCGGGACCGTCGCCGACAGCCAGCCGGTCGTTGCAGAAAGTGCACTTGGCAATGACGGGGAGGGTCTCGTCCCACTCGAAGCGCGGAACACTGAACGGACAAGCGATCATGCAGTAGCGGCAACCGATGCAACGCTTGGGGTCATAAGTCACCGGGCCTTGAGCTGTTTTCTGGAGGGCGTGAACCGGACAGGCGCTAGCGCAGGCTGGATCCAAGCAATGCATGCATTGATGCTTGACGAATGAGCTTGTGCCGTTTTCTTCGTAAAGCTGGATCAGCGTCCAGGTATCCGCCGAAAGTTCCATCGGGGCGTCGTACAGCCCGCTGGGGTCTGCTTCGGCGGGATTCCCATTCCAGTCCTTGCAAGCGTTCTGGCAGGCCCGACAGCCGATGCACTTGGTGGTGTCGTACAGCATCGCCATGCCGTTCTCGGCATCCACTCCCCCAGAAGCCAGCGCGACCTGCGGTGAAATAAGAGCGCCACCTACTCCCAGTCCGGCGAGTTTGATGAACTGCCTACGATTGAGAGACATAATGGCCTCCTTATTTTTCTGGCTTGGAAAGTTGTTTGGCGGTCGCCACGCCGGCCGCGCCAATCGCTACTCCAGCAGCGCCGGCGATGGCAGCGGCACTGGCCGGGGAAATGGTTTGCGCGGGTTGTTCCACCGGCGGATAGTTCGCCGGCGGTGCGGCGTCAAAGATTTCGGCCTGGTTGTACGCGCCCCACTCCCAAAAGTCAGGTTCGGAGCAACCGATGCAGCCGTGGCCGCTCCCCACCGGCCAACTGGTGCCCTCGTTCCAACGGACCGAGGGGCAGTTGTGATACGTCATCGGCCCCTTGCAGCCCATCTGGTAGAGGCACCAACCCTTGCGGTGACCCTCGTCGCCCCAGGCCTGCACGAACTCGCCGGCGTCGAAGTGACCGCGCCGCTCGCAGTTGTCGTGGATGCGCGCGCCGTGGGCGAAGAGCGGCCTGTGCAGATCGTCCATCTCTGGCAACGCGCCAAAGGTGAGGAAGTGCACCACGGTGGCGGTCAGGTTGACTACGTTGAGCGGGCAACCGGGCAGGTTGAGCACCGGCTTGTCCGTCACCAGGTCCATCACCTCCACTGCGTCCGTCGGGTTCGGAGCCGCCTTGGGGAGTCCGCCGAAGGCGGCGCAGTTGCCGACGGCAACGACGGCTATGGCGCCGGCAGCCGCCTCTTTCAAGATGTCCACCGCCGTCCGGCCGCCGATGGTGCAGTAGATGCCGTCCTCGGCGAGGGGGATGGAGCCTTCGACGACGAGCAGGTAGCCGCCCGCCGCAATCGTCGCCGCTTTCGCTTCCTCCGCCAGGTGCCCGGAGGCAGCCATGATCGTCTCGTGGTAGTCCACCGAAAGTACGTCCAACACCACCTCGGCTGCGGTCGGTCGAGAGGCTCTGAGGAACGACTCGGTGCATCCTGCACAGTCCTGAAATTCAAGCCAGATAACCGGCGTTCGCTTGGGAGCCTCCAATGCGCGAGCAATGCGGGACCCGAAGGTGCTTTCGAGTGCTAGAGTGCCCGCCATGACTGTGCAGAATTTGAGAAACTCCCGTCGTGAGATTCCCTTGTGCCCCAGCAAGGTGAGCAGGCCGCACTCCTCCTTGGCAGCTTCATCAAGCTTTGAGAAAAGCGCTTGTTTCATTGTCATTGGCATACCTCCTTGATGTTTCGCAGAAACGGATACGGTATCAATACGATTGCGAATGTTACATAGGTTTTATTGATTCATACATACCTCCTGAAAGGATTGCCTCCGGGGGTTGCCTACTGGCGAGCAGGAAGGGGAAAAATATTTCTACACGTGTGGATGAACCAGACGCCCATTGGGCAAACAGCAAATTAAAAAGAAGAGGCCAATATGGATTCGTGGGGTAAGCCAACTTTGCTAGACCTGGACTGTTGAGTGATTTTGGACCTACTGAGAAACCTGGTTCCTGTTTTATTCGTGTTACTTGCTCCTCAGATAGTCAATCAGCGGGTCGCTGATGAGCGGCACGATGGCGGGCAGCATCTTGGGCATCAGGTTGTCCATCGCGGCCGGCATCAGGTCGGGCATCTGCTCCTTCATCGAGTCCGGCATCGGCACTCGCTTTTCCACCGCCGCCAGCATGTCCGGCATCACCTTTTCCATCATCCCCGGCATCAAGATGGGGAAGAGCAGCGGGAACATCGGCTTCATCATCTTGAGCATCGCCCCGCCCACCGGCCCCAGTTTGCCGATCCCGCGCATCATCCCGCCCATCCCCAGCGGCATGGCGTCCACCATCTGGGGAAACAGCTCGACCATCAGGTCGGCCATCTGCTCCGGCTTGAGCAGGTTGATCATGGCCTCGAAGGTGGCCCACATGTCCAGGGCGTATTCGGTGGGGTCGGGGTGAGGGATGCCGGAGGCGCGGCAGGCCAGAGCGCCCAGGTCAATGATGGACAGATCGCGGCCGGTCTTTTCGACCGTGACGCGGAGCTGCACCTGGCAGCAGGGGCAGGTGGAGACGACCGCCTCGGCGTTCACGGCGTCCGCCTCGCTCAAGCGCACGTCGCCGATCTCTTTGGCTACCGCCGGGTCGGCCACCAGGCTGAGCACCGAGCCGCAGCAGAGGGAGTCGTCCCGGTTGTGCTCCATCTCCACGAACTCGAGACCGGGGATGGCCTGCAATACCTCGCGCGGCGGCTCGTAGATGCCGCCAGCGCGTCCCATGTGGCAGGAATCGTGCCAGGTGACGCGCATGTTCACCGGCTGATCAAAGGTCAGGTCGCCGGAGCGGATGCGCTCGGCCAGAATCTCGGAGATGTGCAGCGTCTCGAAGGGGTAATCAATCCCCAGTTTGGCCGCCCACTCTGGATAGTATTGCTTCCACACCAGCCAGCAGGCGGGGCAGGTGGTGACCACCCGCTTGACGCCGCGCTTTTTCATGGCAGTGATGTTGTGGAGCATGATCTCCTCGAAGGTGTCCCACAGCCCGGCCACCAGCATAGGGATGCCGCAGCATGCCTCGTCCTCGCCCAGGTAGGTGAACTCAACCCCGGCCTTATGCAACAGCTCGGCGGTGGACTGGGCGATGTCCTTTTCCACGTAGGAAGCGGTGCAGCCGGGGAAATAGCAGGTCTCGGCCTGCTCCGGCAGGTCGCCGATGCTCTCGGCCCAGTCGGCGCGGTCGCTGCGGTAAGCGCCCCAGATGTTGTGCTCTTTGCGCAGGGAAGCACGCATGATCTCGAACGGCGGGAAGGTGAGCCGGTCGTCCTCGTTGACCAGTTTGCCGCGCACGCGCAGCCAACTGGATTCGTTGGGCAGTTCCAGCGGACACTCTGAGTTGCAGACTTCGCAGGTGGTACAGGCCAGGAAAGCGTCCACCTGCTCCTGGCTCAGTTTGCCGTTCCGCCCGGACATGTACTCTTTCAGGGCGAACCACTTGCCGCGCGGCGATTGTGATTCCCAGCCCCGGCTGTAGAACTGGGTGCAGCCCTCCACGCAGTAGCCACACTGGGCGCAGGCGTAGGCGTACCAGGCCACGTCGTCGGCGATGCCGCGCTTGCCGGATCCCGGGATGCGCTCGCCGACCGGTGCTTTTGCCACGTTGCCCACCGTGCGGATGAGCGGCTCAAAGGCCTCCGCCACACCCATAAACGTCCCTAGCAAGCTGCCATCCAGAATCTTGCCGGAGTTCATGATGCGCTGCGGGTCAACCTCCCGCTTGAACTGGCGCAAGCGGCGCACGCGCTCGGCCCCTAAAATGTGCTCCGCCTCGCGGGCAAAGTAGAGGCCGCTGGCGTAGGCCCGCCCGCCGTGTTTCTTGGCTTTCTGGATGGTGGAGAGGGCCAGCGCAAAGGCCATGTTGAAACCAAAGCGGCGCTCGTCGTGGGGGATAAAGCCCAGGAGCACAACCTGCGGCTGCTCCCCGCTGGAGAGCATGCCCTCAATGACCAGCGGCTGTTTGACGCCACCCTCGATGTCCGCCAGAGCTTTGTCCAGACCATCCAGCGGCAGGACGACCTCGCTGGGGATCAGCGACGGCCCCAGCCGCTTGACGTGCATGATCGAGAACCGCTCCGCCCACTCGTGGGCAGCCAGCTCGTCGTCGAGGCGTGCGCCGTTTTGGGCAATGATACTTTCCAACTTCTCCCGCACCTGGCTTTCCCGCGCGGCCGGGAAGACAAAGACCGCCAGGTAGCCGTCGGGAAGTTCGGGCCGCTGCTCGTCCACCGGGTGGCCGTGCTCCATCTTGAGCGGGAGTTGGTTCTTGAGGCGGGCCATCTCCGGGTTGATGAATGTGGCCGACCAGAGCGGCAACCGTTCCTCGACCACCGCCCGCAGAGCCGCCGCCAGACTGGCCGCATCGGCAAAGAGCGCCCCGACCACCATCTCCTTCTCCAGCGTCCGCACCCGCAGTGTGATCTGGGTGATGAACCCGGTGATGCCCTCGGCGTCGGCGATCAGGTCTAACTCGTCGCCGGAGAACTCGCGTACCTCGCCGTTGGGCAGCACGACTCGGGCGGAGACGACGTTTTCGGGGAAGGAGCCGTACTCGAAGCTGCCGTAGCCAAAGCCGCCCTGGGCCAGCCAGCCGCCGACGGTGGAGGAGGGGGCGCTGGAGGGATAGAGGCGCAACGCCAGCCCTTGTTTGCCCAATTCCTGCTCCAACTTTTCCCAGACGATGCCCGGTTCGACGGTGACGGTGAGGTTATCCTCATCCACCGCCAGGATGCGGCGCATGTACCAGGAGTTGACCGTGAGGCCGCCTTTGACCGGCAGCACGCCGCCGTAGCCGGAAGTCGCCTTGCCGCGCGGGACCAGCGGGATGCTGTTCTGGGCAGCCCAACGGACCAATTCGATTACTTCTTCCTCGTTCTGGGGCTGGACGACACCGTCGGCCACAGCCTTGCCGATGAGCAGCTTGACCAGCGGGGGCATCACGCCCACGTCGTGGCTGTAGATTTTGCGCTCCGTCAGGTCGGCGCTGAAGCGGCTATCGAAGCGCTCGCGCAGCCAGGTTTCTTGATTGGATGTCAACTTGCTCATTGGAAATTCTTCCTCCCAAGAAAAAATATGAGCGTCGCTTTCAGGCTCAACGTGCAACCCCCATCAGGTTCGCCTGGTGAGTCAGAATGTCGGCCAGCATCTCGCGCATAATATTCAGCGCCTCGATGATGCGCCGATCGGCCAGGGAGTAGTAGACAGAGGTGCCATCGCGCTCCGCTCTGACCAGGCAGCGGTCGCGGAGCAGTTTCAGGTGGTGGGAGACGGTAGGCTGAGAGACGCCTAGCGCCTCCGTCAATTCCGTGACGTTGCGGGGTTGGTCGGCCAGGAGGTAGATCAGGAGCACGCGCTTGGGGTCTCCCAACCCCTCACAGATGTGAGTGTGCAGAAGGCTGATTTCCTGCTCCAGTTGCTCAGTCACGGGTTCCATAAGCCCATCCTCCCCGGTTGGCAAAGCTCGAACATGTGCTCACCGATGCTGATGAGACGCTGCCCATTATATCACACCTATTAATCAGTGTCAATAGATTTATATTGAAATTTATTGGAATATATCGAGAGAGGATGAGGTTTAGATGGCGGTGACATCGGCGATGTGGCGCAGCTTGCGCAACAGCACCAGCCGCTCCCGTCCGACGTCGGAGAGGGTTCCCCCCAATCGCTCCAGGAGATTCATCAGTTGACCCGCCCGCTCTGTGGTGAGCGCTCGCACGGAGGGGGAGTGTCTCGCGCAACTGTGCCGGGTCAATCTCGCAGGCCGTCGCCAGTTCATCCACCCCGGCGGCGATCTGTTCCATACCTCCGTCCACCACGATCTGGCCGGCAAAGGTCATGGCGACAAATTCATCCTCCACCTCGATCCGCCCGCGGGCGTGCAGCAGGCCGGCGTGACATTGGCGCAATCGGGGCTTCTGTTCCCTCTGGCCGGCCAGCGACCGCCAGGAACCCACACAGCGCCGGTACCCCTGGGATGTGCCCAGGATCAGGTCGCAGAAAGCGCACGAGTTGCTGATTGGAGTCAGTGGCTCTCCGTCCAGGCGGGTGACGATGGCTCCCACGTCCATAGCCTCGGCAAAGATGGCCTGGATGGATTGGATGCAGTCGAGAGGAAGCGCATCTGAAGAGGGTCGCACGGCAGGCCCGGCTGCCTCCGCTCGCTGTTCCTTCAGCTAGCCCTCGATTTCCTGACGCGAGAAGCGCTACTGTCATCTTCCGCGCGGTGTTTGCCCGGAATCGTGATTGGGCCACTCTGGTCACTCGTCTACCTCAGTCGGAGCTGCTCCGCGACGATCCCAATATGATGGCGCGCATTCTCGCCGTGGTCCCCGATTTGCCAGAGACGACGCGGTAAGCTGGTTTAGAGATGCTGGTGGGCAGGTTTTAGTGGGTTTCCAACGCATTCACCCACTTCTCTCCGTCTGCCCAGACCTCTTTCTTCCAGATGGGCACAATTTCCTTTAGGCGGTCAATGGCATAGTGAAGTGCGTCGAACATCTCAGAACGGTGGGCGGCGGAGAGGGCGATGACTACAGCGGTTTCTCCCACTTCCAGGCGTCCCACGCGGTGGACGATGGCGACCTGGCGGATGCTTGGCCAGCGGACGCGAATTTCTTTACCGATCTGGCACAATTGCTCCTCGGCCATCTCCGGGTAAGCCTCGTATTCCAGATAGCGTACCTCCCGCCCATCTGTCTCGCCCCGCACCACACCGATGAAGGTGACGATGGCCCCATTGGCCGGGTCCGCCAACTGGGCGACGACATCGCCTATGGATATGACTTCGGTGGTGATCTCGAATCGCTCAACCATCTTACCCCCCTCCTACCGGTGGCAGACAGGCCACTTCGTCCCCGTCCCGCAACTCGGTTTGCATACCGACGTATGCGCGGTTGACGGCGACGCTGACGAATCGGCTGTACGCACGCAAAGGCGGATATTTCTCCGTCAACAGGTTGAGTAGGTCGGATACTGTTGAGCCGGTTGGAATCGTCAACCCGATCTCTCCTGTGCCCAGGGACTCCCTCGCTGCGGCAAAAAATTTGACCCGCACGTTAATTTCCATCTTCTCCATTTATCGTCCAGTCTCCGCTCTTGCCCCCACTCTTGTGTACCAGGTGGATATTCCCGATGCGCATCGTCTTTTCCACCGCCTTGGCCATATCGTAGATGGTCAGCGCGGCGACGCTGACGGCCGTGAGCGCTTCCATCTCTACCCCGGTCTGGCCCCGGCAGCGCACCGTGGCGGTGATGATGATGCGCGATTGGGCTTCATCACTTTCGAACTCGACGTCCACTTTGGTGATAAGCAACGGGTGGCAGAGGGGAATCAGTTCGGGCGTGCGCTTGGCGGCCATGATCCCTGCCACCTGCGCTGTTGCCAGCACGTCCCCTTTGGGTACGCCTCCCTTGGTGATGAGGTACAGCGTCTCCGGACGCATCGTTACCTCCCCCTTAGCGATGGCTATCCGTTCCGTCTCCGGCTTACCACCCACGTCTACCATGCGCACACGTCCCTGTTCGTCCAGGTGAGTCAGTTCCATAATGTAATTCACCCTCCCGCAGAGTCGAAGTGTTTTAGGATGTCATCGCGCTCACACCGAATATCCCGTGCCCACGGGACGACCTGTTCCACCCTGCGAGAGGATGGGTTGAATAGATACTTCATAACTATCCTCCAATCTCGGACATCAACCGATTTTCTGGTTTCTCCTGCAAACTTAGATGGTGTTGCAGTGGCTTGACGGCGATACCGCGCAGCAGCAACTCTTTGATCTCCGCCACACCTGCCCCCTGGCGCAGCGGTGTGCGCAGATCAATCTCGGCATCGGAAAGCAGACAGGGGCGCAGTTGACCGTCGGCGGTGAGGCGCAAGCGGTTGCAGCGGGTGCAAAAGTGCTCGCTGATGGGCGTGATGAAGCCAAGCGTTCCCTTTGCTCCCGGCAAGCGGTAGTAGCGGGCCGGGCCGTTGCCGGCGCTCATCTTCACCGGTTCCAATGTGCCCAGCGCGGCCTCTATGTTGGCACGAATCTCGCACGCTGTCACCACCTGTTCCCGCCAATCGCCGTTGAGACCATTCCCCACCGGCATTACCTCGATGAACCGCAGATTCCATCCCTCCTCCATCGTCTTGCGGGCCAGGTCCACTACCTCGTCGTCGTTCATCCCTCGTATGACCACGGTATTGATTTTGACCGGTTCCAGTCCGGCCGCGTGTGCTGCCTCGACCCCGGCCAACACGTCCTTCAGGTGGCCGCGGCGTGTGATAGCCTGGAAGCGGGCCGGGTCGAGCGTGTCCAGGCTGACGTTGACCCGGTGCAGTCCGGCCCAGGCCAGTTGTTTGGCGTAGCGGGCCAGCAGGGTGCCGTTGGTGGTCATTGTCAGATCGTCAATGCCGGGGATGCAGGCCAGCGCATGTACCAGGTCTACCACCCCGGCCCGCACCAGCGGCTCCCCGCCGGTGAGCCGTATCTTGCTGATGTCCAGCTCGGCCGCCGCCCGTACGACGATCTCGATCTCTTCATAGCGTAGAATCTCCTCGTGTGGCCGCCAGCGAACCCCCTGCGGCGGCATACAGTAAACGCAACGCAAGTTGCAACGGTCGGTGATGGAGATGCGTAGATAGCTGATAGGGCGGTTGTAAGCATCCAGATGGGCCATAATCGAATCCCTCGTAGAGGCACGGCTTGCCCGTGCCCGAAATCCAGTTAAAATTCGGTTAGAAGATGTCAGAAGACGTGCACCGCCGATGCCTTGAAGGCGATCCAGACCTCCTGTCCCTCGCGTAGCGCCAGTTCTTCCAGCGAGTGCCGGGTGATGATACAGGTAAATTCGGGCGGGACGCGCACGGTGACATAGACGAGTGCCCTTCGGTCGGCGATCTCGACGACGCGGCCGCGGAACGAGTTGCGTACACTGGAGCGGAGCGTCCCTTGGAAGACGAAAATATCCTCCGGTCGGATGGAAGCGTGCACCCGTCCGCTCCGCTCTGTCACCACGGCGATCTGCGTTCCGTCGAGTGCCAGTAACTGGTAGCCATCCTCCCCTGGGTGCAAGTCACCTTCGAAGATGTTCCGCACGCCCACGAAGCGGGCCACGAACGCGGACGCTGGGCGGCGAAAGATATCGTCTGGCGAACCCACCTGCACCACCCGCCCGGCATTCAGTATGGCGATGCGATCCCCCAATGCTACCGCCTCCTCGAAATCGTGCGTCACGTGGACGGTGGTCGTGCCCAGTTCGGCGTGCAGATGGGCCAACTCGCGTTGTAATGCCTTTCGTGTGGTCGGATCGAGCGCGCTGAGTGGCTCATCCAGCAACAGCAACCGGGGTGCGATGATCAATGCCCGTGCCAGCGCCACCCGTTGTTGCTCACCTCCGCTCAACGTGCCGGGATGACGGTGGAGCAGGTGGTCAATCGAGAGCAGGCGCGCCATCTCGTCCACCCGCTTCTCGATGACGGCCCGCTCCTCCCCACGCAGTTCGAGGCCGAACCCAATGTTCTGCGCCACGCTCATATGGGGGAAGAGGGCGTAATCCTGGTATACGAAGCCGACCCCGCGCTGCTCCGGGGGCGTAGTAGTGACATCCTCCCCATCCAGCAGAATTTGTCCCCGGTGTGGGCGGTGTAGCCCGGCGATCGTCTCCAGCAACACCGTCTTACCCCCACCGGTCGGGCCCAGGACGATGAAATACTCGCCAGGAGCCACGTCCAGCGTGATCTCCCGCAGGTGGAACTTGTTCAAGTCGAGCCACAGGTCGCGCACTTGTACACGGCCTGTCATACTGCCTCTTTCCTTCTGGATACTGTCTGCAGGGCAACAAACGTCACCAAGCAAATGAGGATGATCAGCGTCGCTACCGGACGGGCGTAGGCAAGCCCGAACGACTCGAACCGCTCGTAGAGCAGCACGGGAGCGACCATTGGATGGTAGGCCAGGATGACGACTGCGCCGAACTCACTCAATCCCCGTGCCCACATCAGGATCATGCCGGAAAGGATGGAGCGCCAGGCCAACGGGAAAGCGACGCGCCAGAAAGCAGTCCAGGGCGAGGCCCCCAGCGTGCGAGCAACCCACTCCAGTCGTGGATTTACCGACTCGAATCCCTCCCGCGCAGAGTTGACCAGGAACGAAAGACTGACGAACAGCATAGCGAGGACGATCCCCGGCACGGCGGAGACGAATTTGATCCCCAGGAAACCGAACGCCCGGCCCAGGAGTGTCCGTCGCCCAAAGACCGTCAGGATCGCAATGCCGGCCGCCGAGTGGGGCACCACGATGGGCAGGTTGACGAGTCCCTCGACCAGGCGTTTGCCGGGGAAGTCGGCGCGGGCAAGCAGGTAGGCCAGCGGCACACCGGTAACAAAGGCGATGACGGTTGCAACCAGCGATGAATAAAATGTGAGCCAGATCGAATCCCGTACATCCGCGTCCAGCAGCGTCTGCCAGAGCGTGGTGGGGGAGGAGGCGATGACGGTACACAACAGTGGTAGGGTGATGAAGAGTACCAACAGCGAGCCGAGTGCAGCGAACAATGCTTGGGTCTTATTGGCCAATTGGGTTTTCATAGTTGTTATTTGTGGCAAACAAAAACCGGCGTTCATCTGGAAAGATGGACGCCGGCGTGTTGGCTGCCTGTCGTCCAATCTCCTTTCCAAGTATGGGAGGCGCGGCCGTTTCCAGTCGCACCCTAGCGCCCATCTCCCATAGGCTCAGCCCTTAGGGGGAATGGGTCGGAGAAGGGACAATCGTTATTGGAGGCCATTTTACACTATTTTGGCCCAGGGAGCAAGCTGCACAGTCGAATGTCGAATTCCCAAAGTGACTGTCACCGGATCCATTTGACCTATTTGACAACGGGGGCAGAAATGATATAATGGTGTAAAATTGACACTATATATTCGCAGCTTCAATTTCAAGGGAGCGACGGAGTATGGTTCTAGCCGATCATCCACGTCCCGCATTGACGACGGATGTGGTCATCTTTACATTGCGAAAAGACGGTCTTCAGGTTCTGCTCATCAAGCGGAAATATCCCCCTTTTGAGGGTATGTGGGCGATCCCCGGCGGGTTCGTGCATATAGACGAATCATTGGAAGACGCCGCTCTGCGCGAACTTGAGGAAGAGACCGGCGTCCGGGATGTCTACTTGGAGCAGTTGTACACGTTTGGGGATGTAGACCGTGACCCGCGAGGTAGAGTGGTCACTGTGGCATACTTTGCCCTGGTACCGTCAATGATGATCGCTCCCCGTCCAGGTGATGATGCCTCTGAAGCACGCTGGTGTTCTGTGTATGATCTCCCCCCTCTGGCATTCGACCATACTAAAATCCTCACCTATGCTCTGCAACGCTTGCGCTACAAGCTGGAATATACCGCTGTGGGCTTCGAGCTTTTGCCAGAGACGTTTACTTTGAGCGAACTCCAAGCCGCATATGAAATCGTGCTGGGGGAAAAGCTGGACAAGCGGAACTTTCGTCGGAAGATGTTGTCGGCCGGCGTCATCGAGGAGACGGGCAAGTACAAGCTCGGCGAGGGACGTCCGGCCCGGCTGTATCGCTTCCGGGACGATGCCGTGGCTGAGGTCAAGGCCCGACGATTGTTTCCATAGCGTGCACGCATTACAGTTGGGCACGTAGCCAAGTTTCGTTCCCCGATCTTCTGCCTATCCTGAGACCTTGGCGGATAGCATCGAAGGCGTGCCCGGTGCATCGCCGAGATGGCGACGGTTTACCTGATCGGGGATACAATCCGGGCCTATAGTAACCGGGACGGCGCTAGGCGGACAGCAATGTCCAATGGTTA
>CAZXVB010000025.1:0-16111 GCA_964643875.1 uncultured Anaerolineales bacterium
TCGGCTGATTGATGTGGTCCCTTTCGGCCTGCCCTCGTCCCCTCTACCAGACAGGCCAATAGGAGAAGAACCTTTGGGCATTGAGTCGGACGACAGGGTGCTCTTGTGGGGAGGGGGTCTATGGGAGTGGCTGGATCCCTTGACAGCCATCCGGGCGATGCCGAGAGTCCTGGCCCGAAGGCCAAAGGTGAAACTCCTGTTTCCCGGTACGCGTCACCCCAACCCTGCCATCCCCTCCATGCGCAAGGTTGTCCAGGCCAAAGGACTGGCCCGTGACCTGGGGCTGTTAGACCGCCAGGTCCTTTTTGGAGAATGGGTTCCCTCGGAGATGTGGGTCGGCTATCTCCAGAGAGCAGATGTCGGGCTCTCGTTGCATCCATACACGATTGAGACGCGGTTAGCCTTCCGCACCAGGATACTGGATTACATTTGGGCCCGCCTGCCGATGGTTGTCACTCGGGGAGATGTAACCAGCAAATTGGTCAAACGATACAAGCTAGGAGCCGTGGTAGACTATGGCAATGTGGACGAGGTAGCAGAGGCCATTCTCCAGTTACTGGACACTCCGAAAGATGAATTCGGGGAGGGTTTTGATCGTGCACAGGCAGCGTTGAACTGGGAGAAAGCAGCACAGCCGCTCATTGAATTCTGCCGCCACCCCCGGCGTGCTCCCGATAAGGAGGCCTTGGGTCAACGGATGGGAAACCCTTTCTATTTGGAAGAGATAACCCGGTTACGAGAGCTGGTGGATGGCTACGAGCGAGGTCGTTTCATCCGGCTTATGCGTCACGTGAATGAGTGGCGAAGAAGGATATGGAAGAACGAGTGAGCAGCCAAAAGGCTTCTGTCATCATCCCTGTCTGGAACGGTAGGCGTTTCTTGCAGAATTGCTTGGACGCACTCCTGGCCCAGGAGGGTGTGGACTTTGAGGTGATTGTGGTGGATAATGCTTCTAGCGATGGCTCAGCCAGCCTAGTGGCAGAAAAGTTTCCGGCGGTACGTTTGATCCGTAACAAGCGCAACCTGGGTTTTGCCGGAGGGTGCAATACTGGTTTAAAGGTGGCGCAAGGGAACATCCTGGTTTTGCTTAACCAGGATACCATAGTGCGTCCGAATTGGCTCCGAGTCCTAAGCAACGCGCTTCATGATCACAAAATCGGTGTGGTGGGATGCAAAATCTTCTACCCGGATGGAAAGACGATCCAACATGCCGGAGCCTGGATTGAATGGCCCCTGGGGTTGGCCCGCCACTATGGGCAAGGAGAACAGGATACAGGAGCGTGGGACACGCCACGAGCAGTGGAATACGTCACCGGCGCGGCTATGGCCTTTCGGCGTGACGTACTAGAGCGTGTCGGCTTTCTCGATGAGGGATTCTGGCCGGGGTACTTTGAAGATATTGATTTCTGCTTCCGGGCGCGCGAAGCAGGTTATGAGGTTTGGTATATCCCTGACGCGACGTTGGTCCACGAGGAAACTACTTCGTCTCCAAATCAACAGTTTATCTCTCAAAGCTACCAAAGAGGACGCTTGCGTTTCCTGCTGAAGCACATGCCGCCTGCGCGTTTCCTCTCCCAATTTGTACCGGCTGAACGCTCCTATCAGCCTCCTGCGATCCGCGGATATGAAAGCAGAGTATTGCGGAGAGCTTATCTGGAAGCTACTTCCAGAGCAGCAGCTATTCTTCGCCGTCGTTGGCAAGCCGATCAGGGAACGACCTATGAAGTGATCGCGGCGCTTCAACATCTTTATCACCTGGCTTGGGCTGAGGACTGGAAAAAAACCCAAGAATCTCTTGTCGCAACAACTACCACTCCAGTTGCTTCAGGTCAACTGGCCTCTGATGTCCCAGCCGAGATGGCACCTACTCCCTATCTTCAGGAGTTTGAATTTCAATCCAAGACGCCGGTTGTTGGACCGCTTATCGCCCGCTTTCGCTCGCTCTGGTATAATGTTGCGGCCCGATGGGCGATGCGATATTTGATACAGCAGCAGGAGTCAGTCAACCAGGCCCTGGTGCAACGTTTGATGGAACTGACGGATGAGACCGCTCTCCTGGCTCAAGAGATCGCCATCCTGAGCCTCCAGGTCTGTGAGAGTGTTGGGAAAGATTAATAGCTTCACACATAAACTCGGGAGGAGCAAATGAAGGTTTTCATCACCGGCGGTGCTGGCTTCATCGGCTGTAACCTGGCCAATCATCATCTGCGGCAAGGACATCAAGTGATCATTTTTGACAATTTGTCTCGCAAAGGTACGGCTACTAACCTGGCTTGGTTGCAGGAAAACTATGACGACAAATTGACCTTTATCAGGGGAGATATTCGTGATTTTGACGCCCTGCAAACTGCTGTACCATCTGACATGGATCGGCTGTATCATATGGCCGGTCAGGTCGCAGTAACGACTTCAGTCGTAGACCCACGCGAGGATTTTGAAATCAACGCTTTGGGAACTTTTAATGTATTGGAAGCTGTACGAACAATAGCACCACATGCCATCGTGTTCTACGCTTCAACCAACAAAGTCTATGGTAGTATGGAAGGGATTGCCGTTGTTGAGGAGGAAAAACGGTACAGGTATAGTGACTTGCCCTTCGGAATCTCGGAAGAGCAGCCGCTTGATTTTCACTCCCCTTATGGCTGTTCCAAAGGCTGTGGGGATCAATACGTCCGAGATTATGCACGGATCTATGGCTTACGCACGGTTGTATTTCGCCAATCATGCATCTACGGCACGCGCCAATTTGGCATTGAAGACCAGGGATGGGTTGCTCACTTTTGCATTGCTGCACGGTTAGGGCGGCAGATCTCAATCTACGGCACCGGCAAGCAAGTCCGCGATGTGCTGTGGATTGATGACCTGGTAGCTGCCTACGAATCAGCAGCAGCACATATTGACATAGCAGCGGGACAGATTTACAATATTGGCGGCGGACCGGAAAATACCATGTCTATTTGGACTGAATTTGGCCCCCTATTAGAAAAGCTCGCTGGACATCCTATTCCAGTTACCTACAGTGATTGGCGGCCTGGTGATCAACCGGTCTATATTAGCGATATCCGCAAAGCCGAACAAGAACTAGGCTGGCATCCCCTGGTATCAATGCCAGCAGGCATAGAGCGTCTGTGGAAGTGGATAGATGCAAATCCAGATCTATTTGACTGACGAGGATGTGGCGAGTAGGTACAGGAGGAATGCCACTGTGTTACAAGAATCCCAACATAACCCGGAACCTCGTTTAGAGGAAATCATCGAGATTCGTGACCCGGCAGTAGACGTCGAAGCCGTGATGAATCAAATTCGCGCCAACATTCGCAAGCGACGCATGAAAGCGGAAACGGGAGACCTCGATCTGGAAAGCTTTGTTGGGGGATTAAATTCAGGGCAAATTACCTCATTTGGTCACGACACGGATCACAGCCTACGCCGGCTAAGTGCCACTTATAACAAAATCAACGTTGGCCTGGCACTCACAGCCTCGCAGGTTCCAGTTCTTGGTCCTTTGTGGCAAAAAGTAAGGAGGAGTCTTCACCATCTGGTTTTATTCTACGTCAATATGGCTGCCAGTAAACAGGTGGTATTTAATAAACAGGTGGTATATATGTTTATTTCGTTGATCAAAGGCCTAGCAGAGGAAAATGAGCGGATGAAAGCCGAGGTTAACACATTACAGGCCCGAGTCGCCGCCCTGGAAGCCGTCTTGGAGCATCGAGAAAGTGAGTAGCCAAGTCCGCTTGGGGATCGTTGTAGCGCGCTACGGGCCGGACGTGTTGGGCGGCGCGGAGACTTTTGCCCGTGGGTTAGCTGAGCATCTCCCCACTGACGAGTTTGAAGTTGAAGTGTTGACTACATGTGCTCGAGATCTAGTAGAATGGCACAACGTTTACCCGCCCGGCCTAACTTACATCAACGACATCCCTGTAGTGCGTTTTCCCGTAGACCATGCGCGGCGCAACACAAAACGCTATTGGGAATTGATGGTCAAGTTTACTAACCATTGGCCTTCAACAGTGGATGAAGAATACGAATGGATTGAACAGAGTGCCCATAGCCCACAACTATACGCCTTCTTAGCTGAACATGGTGCGCGTTATGATTTCATCCTCTTTATTCCCTATATTTTTGGCCCTACGTATTATGGGATAGAATTGTTTCCAGAAAAGTCTATTTTATGGCCTTGCCTGCATGATGAACCATTCGCCCACTTTTTGCCCACACGGTTGATGATGGAAGCCTGTCATGGTATTATGTTCACCAGCGAACCTGAGCGAACCCTGGCCCTGCACAAAATAGGTGTGCGAAATCGAGGTGGTCGCGTGGTAGGTTTTGGCTTGGATGATTTTACTGCCGACCCAGAACGATTTCGTCGCAAACATAACATACATGAACCTTTCATACTCTACGCGGGCCGTGTCGAGGGTATGAAAAACGTGCCATTACTTTTAGACTGCTTTGGAGTCTACAAAGAAACACATCCCAATATCTCCCTCAAGTTACTCATCATGGGAACCGGTACGATCCCCATACCCAGGCATCCTGACATCGTGCCACTGGGCTTTATGACCGGGCAAGACAAACTAGACGCCTTCGCAGCGGCAACCATATTCTGCCAACCTTCAGAGTTGGAGAGTTTCTCCATCGTGATTATGGAGTCGTGGCTGGCAGGAGTGCCAGTACTAGTACACGGCGATTGCGACGTAACGCGCTACCATGTCTTGCGCAGCAATGGGGGGCTCTATTTCACCAATGAAGACGAGTTTGCCGGCGCAGTGGACTGGTTCCTGGAGCATCCAGACCTACGCCGGCAGATGGGTCAGGCTGGCCGGGCCTATGTATTGCGAGAATACAACTGGGATGTTGTACTGGATCGGTTCCGCGCTGCACTGAATTATTGGCACAGCCTGTAAAGCGTGGTATATGTATCTCACTTTCATAACGACCGCTATTTCCAAAAGTCATTGCACAGCGATGTGGATGTGGGTAGATTACGCCTTGTCATTACTAGGCTTCGTATCGCTTGTGGCGTTCCTCACTCTTGGCAGTCTTCTTATTCTCTACCATTGGTTTCCCCTCACAAGACTTGTTGATCGCATTCTGGCTTTGGTTGTCATCGCCTGGAGTCAGATTGTTCTCATCACAATAGCGTTTGGAGTGTTGAATCGGCTGAGTTTTTTGAATCTCTGGATCACTCAAGCTGTTCTCTTGGGTGTACTGCTAGCCGTTTCAAAGCGGGCGTTCCGTAATAGCCTGCGCCAAGACCTGGCAAGCATGAGAGCGGCAATGCGGGTGATAGTTCAAGATCAGAGTCTGTTGCTGACCGCTTCGCTTGTTGCTTCGCCTTTTGGGCTTCTCACAAGTTTGAATCTGATTACTCCACCTATCAGTTGGGATAGTCTTACCTATCATCTCACATTTCCTGTGGAGTGGATAAGAAGAGGTAATCTGGATCTGATCCCTACCCTCTTTGGCGACTCAAGCCCTACCTACTATCCGTTCAATGCGGAATTCACATACCTATGGTGGCTCTTCCCTTTTCGTTCAGCGATTATAGCCGATCTGGGTCAGGTTCCCTTTTGGCTAACTGCCATGCTGGCTTTATATGCTATAGGCCGAAAGCTAAGCTTGTCGAAGCGAATCGCCTGGAAAGGTGCCGTACTGTTCTCGGTTACACCTGGTTATATGATAGGGTTGCTTTGGGCAGACAACGACATCGTTCTTGCTGCTGCGTATCTCTTGGCGCTCAATTTTCTCCTTCTGCTATGGGAGGCTGGTGGTCCACCACAATTGTATAGCTCGTTGGTACTCAGCGGCTCGGCTTTTGGGCTTCTGATAGGCACAAAGTCTCTAGCTCTGTTATATAGCTTACCTCTGGCATTGCCGATCGTTGCGATGCTGCTGTCAAGGTTGTATCGAGGTGGAGCTATTGACGTTGTAATTGTAAGGGGAGGCCTGTGGCTGTTCTCTGCCTTCCTAACAGGAGGGGGAGCATATATCCGAAATCTTGTCTTATTCAGGAATCCATTCTACCCAATGAGAGTTCAGATACTCAATGTCACCCTCTTTGAAGGATATAAAGACATTGCTTCCTATAAAGCTCACCCATTCTACAATTTTTCAATTCCTGAGCGCTTTTACGACATCAAGTTCTTCCCGCAGTGGTGGTTTCTTACCCTGGGAATACTCGCAGCGCTTGTGATTTTGCCGGTACTTGGAGCAAACATTGGCTTTATTTGGAAACGCGGATATGTGCATCTATTCTTACCCGTCGTTACATTTTGCATTTTCTACTATCTATCGCCGATACGGCACAGTCGTTTCTTGCATCCAATAACTGCTTTGGGATGTTTGGCAGCAACATTTGTAATCGAGCTTTTCATTCAGCGAATGTCGGCTACCCATTGGAGTGATATCAGTCGGTATGTGGGTTATGGCTTTTTTTTGATGATGCTCGGCTCGCTCCTTGGAATCGCTGTTGGGATTGTAGATGTGACTGGAACAACGTTCCTGCGGCCTATCGCGACTCCAAGTATTTTTCTGCCCGAAGCCGTCTCTCGACTCTGGCGCCAAGATAGTAGGGGGGCTGTATATGCTTATTTCGTTTTGGTGATTGTGGGTGGACTGGCTATCTACCAAATTGTCAATTGGTTGATCCGTCGGAGAGGATTTTTGAATTGCTCAAAAGAACGAGCAGTCTTTGTGGGAGTAGTAATTATAACGCTGTTAGGCTTTGGGGGGGTGGGTTTTCAAAAAATGTATTATGACAGAGAATATCGCGGGTATAGACAATATTACGATGGACAGATAGGCCTAGGCTGGGAATGGCTGAATGCGCAGACTCAGAAGGGCGATGTGGTAGCCTATGTAGGGAGTAATGTTCCTCTGCCATTGTACGGTACCCGGTTAAAGGCTCGGCCTGTCTTTGTGAGCATCTCTGCTGGGAGTGTCTATTCTCGGGAGTTACCTAACTATGAGATATGGCTGGACAACCTTGAAGCTGAACACGTAACGTATATTTTCATCACTTCCAATTTAGTACCAACCCCAGTCTTTGAAATCGAAGACCAATGGGCTTCACAGCATCCTGAAACCTTCGGCCTGATTTATGACTTGCCCCGTGTGCATATTTACCTCTTTAACACACACTCAGAGAGACAAGAGAGCAGCTAACCGAGAATGGGTAAAATCGCCATCCATCAAATCATGCCTGGGTTCCTGTACGGCGATGCATTGGGCAACCAGGCTGCCTATATCCGTGCATTGCTGCGCGAGTGGGGTTACAAATCACAAGTATACGCCCAATTTCGTGATAACCGAATCGCCGACCCGGGCCTGGATTATATCCGCTGCGCCGGAAGACCCCAAGATATCCTGATCTACCACTACTCCATTGGCTCGCCATTGACCGATTTCGTGCGCCAATGGCCTGGCAAGCTAGTCATATACTACCACAATATCACCCCGGCCCATTTTTTTCAAGATTACAACCCCGAGATGGCCAAATTGCTGGCACAGGGTCGTCGGGAGCTGAAACAATTCAAGAATGCCCCTCTGGCTTTAGCGGCATCCAAGTATAACCAGCAAGAACTGCTTGAATTAGGCTACCGCCACGTAGAAGTTGTGCCATATTTTATTTACTTTGACGAACTGCTCAAGTCAGCGGACAGTCCGGCCGGCAGAGAGATCGTAGAGCGTTACGCCGGTGATGGGTGGGTGAATATTTTGTTTGTAGGGCGCATCGTGCCCAATAAACGGCAGGATGATCTGATCCGCGCCTTCGACTATTACCATCATCAGGTCAATGCACGTTCGCGTTTGCTGCTAGTTGGGTCGGATGCCAACGCCCCTGGCTACCGCGTGGAATTGGAGATGATAGCCAGCGTGCTTGGCCTGGATGAAGTGCACCTGACAGGGCCTGTGGGCTTGAAAGAGGGATTGGGTGGCTACTTTCGTGCCGCCGACGTCTTCTTGTGCTTGAGCGAGCACGAAGGGTTTTGCGTGCCGTTGCTGGAAGCGATGCGGTTTGACGTTCCGGTGATCGCATATCGCGCCACCGGCGTTCCCTATACGATGGGCAATGCCGGCATCTTGATCGCTCAAAAACGCTATGACGTCATCGGCGAGCTGATTGATTTGTTGGTAAGTGACCCCCACTTACGCCATCAGGTCATCACACAACAACGTCGCCGGCTGAATGACTTTGCTCCAGAGATTACCGCAAAGATACTGCAAACTCAAATCAAAAATATGATTGCCTTGTTCGAACAATGAGTCCTCATGCCGACAGAGCGTGCGCTAATGTCTTGTCCTGACTGCACGCCAGAGGTTCAATGTCCCAGGGGCTAAAGTACTATTGTCAACGGAGGCAATGCCTGCTAAATTGAAAGTCAGAATAGAAACCGCAAGTACCCATACAAGTTGATTAAGGAGCCATTAATATGCAACCAAAGCGACGAGCCCGCCTGGGGTTAATCTTACTCTCGATACTAATAACATTAATAGGAGTAGAATGGGTTCAATCAGAGCAGCTCTCAAGGATTGCAGAAGCCAGACCCTTATCATTGCCTTCTGAGCAGCCAGGCTTTCCGGCAAACTTAAGTGGCGGCCGGATTGAAGATAGCTCCCCAACCTTAGCTAATATAGATTCTGATCCTGAGCTGGAAATACTAATAGGGGGCATAGACGGCTCTTGTCAGGGGAAACTCTACGCCTATAACTATGATGGTTCTCTATTGTGGGAACGTCAAGTGCCGGGCCCCATAAACTCGACTCCAGCAGTGGCCGACATAGATGGCGATGGTCAAGTTGAGGTTGTCGTAGGCGTTGGGGGGTGGGCTGGCTACGAGGGTTGTGCGGATGGTGGGCTTATCGCAGTAAATGGGGCCAACGGTGCGCAAGAGTGGTTTTTTGAGACCGCAGATTGGCTGAATCAGTCACCTGATGGTCACTCAGATGGAGTCTTTTCATCACCCACCATTGGCGATGTGGATAGAGATGGCGATCTGGAGATCGCCTTTGGTGCGTGGGATCAGTGCCTCTATCTTCTGGATGGCTCCACAGGCGACTCTCTGTGGGGAGCCCTCCCAGGCAGTTCCTCTGGCACCACATATTGCAACAACAGAGGCTTCTATAACGAAGATACCATCTGGTCATCCCCTGTATTTTACGATCTCACCCGAGATGGTAATTTGGAGATCATCGTGGGGGCAGACATCTCAGCGGGAAACAGGAATGGTGATCCATCGGGGGGATACATCTACGTATTTGACAAAAATGGCACTCAATTAGCTCGGGAGTGGGTGGATCAAGCAGTCTATTCATCCCCTGCAGTGGCAGACTTGGATAATGATGGCACAGTAGAAATCGTGGTTGGCACTGGCCTATATTGGCCCGGCACGGGGTATTACGTCACTGCCTACAACTATAATAGTGCACCCTCGGATATAAAAGACCGGCTTCAACAAAAGTGGCGAACATCCGTAGCTGGCCGGGTGTTCTCATCTCCCGCTATTGGCGATCTCAACGAGGATGGTATTGGGGACGTAGTTTTCACCTCTTTCGATGGCGATTGGGGTACAACGGGCAGTTGGGTTTATGCACTGAACGGAGCCAACGGAGCGGTGCTATGGCAACTCCCTCAGTGCGATCGGCTGGACAATAGTTTTGCCGGACGCTCCTCGCCTACCCTGGCTGATATTGACGGCGACAATCATTTAGAAGTTCTATTTGCCCATGCGTGGGAAGTTTCCATCGTCAATCATAACGGTACCTATTACACAGCACATGGCGTTTTTCCCAATCCTGATGCTAGTGTGGCCTGTAGTGCAACCGCGGATGGAACATCTAGTGATTATTACGTGGCTAATTACTCTGTCTTTGCTTCTCCTGCGGTGGGAGATATTGATCAAGATGGAGATCTAGAGATCGTAATTGGCAGTATTTACGCTTTCAACGATCCTGGCAGTGGTGGTGGTTTGCATGTTTGGACAGGTCACCCAATGCCAAGTAATGATAAAATTCCCTGGCCCATGTTCCACCGTGATGCTCAAAACACCGGTTATCCCCCGATGCCTCCTCACCTGTCTGTCGCTCCTACCTCACTGTACGTGATGCATCAGTACGGTAGTGGAGAGACAGAACGATCCTACTTGAATATCCGAAACACTGGGGACGGATCGTTCTCCTGGGCGGTTTCCTCCAAGCCCGCCAATGTCACAGTGAGTCCCTCCAGTGGGACCGCTTCCTATACCGTTACCGTCCCGGCAATGGTCACCGTGACGACGACCGGCTATACCACAGGTACTTACTCTCTGGGAGACATTGTGTTCACCGGAACAGCAGAAAGCGCTCCGGTGGAGGGAAGCCCGGCAAGAGTCCCCGTGACCCTTTACGTTGGTGATGTGTATCGAATATATCTCCCTCTTATTACGCGCTCTGCCCCCTAGCCAGGGTTATACTCCTTCCCCATTATCCAACGCTACTGATCGGTCCACAGCGGTGCGGAGATTTTCTCCGGGCAAATCTCCACACCGCTTGGCTGACAGGGGCCATCAGATCACGGTAGCGATCGCCAACCAGCCAGCCGGTCCCAGCAGGAGAGCTCCATGCGTATCCTCCATGTCAACGCCGCCTATCCCCCCTTCCTCGGCGGGGCTGAGGTCTACACCCAAGCCATATCGGAACGCTTGGTCCGCGACGGCCATGCCGTCACCCTCGTAACTACTAACGCCGCCGAGGTAGAATATTTCTGGAACCCACGCAAGCGGCATGTGTCGCCTGGACGCGAGCAACTGAATGGCGTCCAAGTCATCCGCTGTCAAGTGGGGCATCTGCCTTTTTCTCCCTGGTCTTTCTACCTGCTGCGCCGGGTGATGACAATCATAGCCCGGTGGCCTGTCAATGTCCTGCCCCTGTTGCGACGTCTGGCCTCCTTCATGCCTAGCGTGCCCGAAATCCAGCCCACGCTGGCAGCCTTGCCGGGCCACTTCGACCTGGTACATGGTGTCAACATTGCCTTGGAGCGGCCGCTACTAGCTGCCTGGTGCTATGCCCGCCGCCACCAGATCCCGTTCGTCGCTACGCCTTTCGTCCACATCGGAGAACGCGGGCGGCACGATGTGCTGGGCAACTACGTGATGCCCCATCAACTTGAACCCCTACGCGGTGCCGATGCCGTCATTGTGCAGACCGACATCGAGAAAAAAGTTCTGGCCCAGTTAGGTGTAGCAGAAGAGCGGCTGCACATACTGGGGGTGGGAATAGACCTGAACGAAATCCGAGGAGGAGAGGCACACCGATTTCGGACTTGTCATGGGTTGGATGGCTCTATTGTGACCTTTCTTGGCGTCGTAACCCGCGATAAGGGGAGTTTCCATTTGGTGCGGGCAATGGAGCGATTGTGGGCTCAAGGCCGACACGTTCATCTGGTCATTGCCGGCCCGCTAGTTGACGAGTTTGTCCACTTTTACAAGCGACTCTCGCCCGCCACCCGTGAGCGGATTCTTTTGCTTGGGCCAGTGCCTGACCGGGATAAGCAAAACCTACTGGCCGCCACTGATATTTTTGTCCTGCCTTCGCGCATAGATTCCTTTGGCATCGTCTTTCTGGAGGCCTGGGCCTACGGCAAGCCCGTCATCGGAGGGAAAGCTGGCGGCATTCCAGCGGTAATTGATGATGGGGTAGATGGACTATTGGTGCCCTTTGGGAATCCCGAGGCGCTGGCTACGACCATTACCCATCTCTTGGATAACCCGGCCCTGGCCCGGGCGATGGGCGAACGAGGACGCCAGAAAGTAATCACCCGCTACACCTGGGAACATCAATATACCAGCCTGAAGACACTTTACCGCCGTCTTGTTGAAGAAAGAGCTACTTGATTATGTCTTCTCATTTGGTGATTAACGCGACAGAACTGGGTCGGCGTCGAGGGGGAAATGAGCGTTACATCGCCGGGCTCATCGAGGGTCTGACCACTCTTACCCCGCCGCCCCAGGTGAGCCTGTTGACATGTCGGTGGGACACACCGCTGCACCTTCCGCCTGTCTTTCGACAAGTAGACTTGGGAACATATCATCGTCTACCCTTTTTCCTTTGGCAGCAAACAACGGCTCTGCGTCGGCTGGATGCCGATTGGTATCTTACCAATTTTTTCTTGCCGCCGTACCTGCCTTGCAAAGGGGTCATCGTGGTGCACGACCTGTCGTTTAGAGCACACCCCGAGTACTTTCCCCGAACGATAGCATGGTATATGCACTGGCTCACCGGATGGGCTGTCCGCCAAGCCAGGCATGTACTGACCGTCTCCGAGTTTTCCCGGCAAGAACTGCTCCGTTTCTACCCGGTGGATGAAGAGAAAGTGGTCAGCGTTCCAAACGGTGTAGGCTCCGAGTTCCGGCCAGTTAACGATGAAATGGATATGATGGCCGACCGAGCCACATTGTCCCGCTATGGTGTAACCCCACCGTACATTCTGGCCCTGGGCAACATCCATCCACGTAAGAACCTGGCCCGCCTACTAGACGCTTATCTGCTCCTGCGGCAGCGGAGGCAGTCCGTGCCCACGATGGTGTGGGGCGGGCTTCCGCGGTGGGGCAGCACAACGCTTATCCAACGCGCCCAGGCGGCTGGAGTGATTCTGACCAGCTTCGTCGCTCAGGCAGACTTGCCCGCCCTCTATCGGCAAGCGGTGATGCTAGTCTACCCTTCCCTGTATGAAGGGTTTGGCTTGCCCCCATTGGAGGCGATGGCCTGCGGCACGCCGGTTATCACCAGTAACACCACAAGCCTGCCCGAAGTAGTGGGGAATGCCGCGCTGATGGTAGATCCGACCGACGTTGAGAAAATCGCGATGGCGATGGCACGGCTGTTGGACGACGCGCCCCTGCGGGAATATTTGCGGCAGGCAGGTATAGAACGGGCCAGACAATTCACCTGGACACAGACAGCCCGATGCCTGGTGTCCTTACTGGGCTTATAGAGACAAACCGAGAACTCCTACCCTTCCCTGCCATTCCCCGGCCTTCCACGAACCTTTTCTCCTTTGTTGACGAAAGTGCACACTCGTGATACAATAAACTTTACCTCCAGCAACAAATCTCTGGCTCATGCCGGACAGCTTCCTTCGGTAGATATAAAGTCGGCTCTTCCTTATGAAACTCATCATCCAGATCCCCTGCTATAACGAGGAGACCACCCTTCCTCAGACAGTACGTGACCTGCCCCGCGCCCTCCCCGGCGTGGATCAGATCGAGTACCTGGTCATTGACGACGGCAGCACCGACCGCACCGCCGTGGTGGCGCGGGAACTGGGGGTGCATCACGTTGTCCAACTGAAGCAGAATTGCGGGCTGGCCTCTGCCTTTATGGCCGGGCTGGAGGCGGCACTGATGGCCGGAGCGGACATCATTGTCAACACCGACGCTGACAACCAGTACCGAGGAGAGGACGTCGCCCGGCTGATCCAGCCCATCCTTGAGGGACGGGCGGACATCGTTGTCGGCGACCGTGGGGTGGCGGCGCTGGAGCATTTCTCGCCGCTCAAACGACTGCTGCAGCGCGTGGGCAGTTGGGTGGTAGAGCAAGCCGCCGGCATCTCCATTCCCGATGCGACCAGTGGGTTTCGCGCTTTTACCCGCGAGGCTGCGTTACGATTGACCGTTCTCAGTGAATACACCTACACTCTGGAAACCCTTATCCAGGCCGGCGCGCGACGGATGGTGGTGGTTTATGTTCCGGTGCGCACCAATCCCCAGACCAGGAAATCCCACCTGATCCGCAATATGCCTTCTTTCCTGACTCTCTCGGCCATCACTATTCTGCGTTTCTACACGATGTACCGTCCCTTGCGGGTCTTTATGACAATGGGAGGGGTATTGATTACTGGCGGTGTGGTGCTGGGTCTGCGTTTCCTGTATTTCTACATGGCTGGCCGTGGCGTGGGACACGTCCAGTCGCTGATCCTGGCAGCCATTCTGACCGTCGTCGGCTTCCAGGTCTGTCTGATCGGCCTGATCGCCGATCTGGTCAGTCTGAACCGCAAGATTATGGAAGAGACGTTGTATAAGATACGGCGAATGGAGCTCAACGCTAGCGAAAAGGAGCCCTCAGAGCGATGAAACGCCGCTGGACAGGGATACTTCTGGCAGCTATAGTCGTGCTGCTGACCGGATGCTCCGACTTTGTGGACAAGGATCAGTTAAGCATAACGCCAGAAGCCGAGATAATACTGGAAGCCAATCACCCGGTCGGCCAAACCTTTGTATCTAGACACGGGGGGCTGAATGCGATAGAGGTTTACCTTTGCCCCGCCCCTGACGCCCAGGGGAGCATTGTTTTGCATCTACGCGATAGTCCCTTGAGCGATGCCGACATACTAGCGGCGAGCATCCCCATATTAGCCGGAAGCCCGGAGGGGTTTTACCGCTTCTCCTTCCCCGCCATTCTGCACTCCCATACTCATTATTACTACGCCTTTCTGGAGTATGAGGGATCAGGCCAGGTAGGAGTACAGACGGGCGGCCTGGACTCTTACTTAGATGGAACATTGTACTACAAGCGTGAACCCCAAGAGTCTCAAGCTGTCTTCCGTTTGAGCTATGATCCCTTATTGATTGCATTGGACTTGTTGTTCATGGTCGCAGGATGGATAGGATACGGTGTGGCAGGACTGGCAATCCTGTTCTTTTCCGGCTACTGGATGGTCCGCAAGTGGGCTCGGCAGACGCGCGTGGACTTTACTCCTGTGCTGATTCTGAGTACCGTAGGCGCTTTGGCTGCCTGGATGGTCTTCCTGGTGTGGATCAGCATTTTCAGTATACACTTGGAAGCATTAAGCGTCCGGCTTATTGTAGGCACCAATGCCCTCGTTGGATTCATCTGCTTTATCAAGGATAGAGAGCAATGGCGGAAAAGGGAATACTGGTTGGGCGAGAGCCCGTTGACGACGCTAACCCTATGGGCCGTCATTATCCTATCCATTGCCCTACGTCTCTTTGTGGGGCGTGGGATAGTGATGTTGCCAGGGAGTGACGCATATCATCACACACTGATCGCTCAGTTATTCATAGAACAAGGTGGCATCCCCCACACCTATGAGCCCTACGCGCCATTGGTCAGCTTCTCTTATCACTTTGGATTTCACAGCATTGTTGCACTTTTCCGCTGGCTCTTTGGAACCGAATTGTTAGTCACGACGAAGACCCTCGCACTGGTCCTGAATGGCGCTATTGCCGCTGCAGTAGGCCTGCTAAGTGAGCAGATTGCGGGGAACCGGCGGGCTGGTATAATTGGCGCTGCTCTTGTGGGACTTATCATGGTCTCCCCCTTTTGCCTGTTACGCTGGAGTCGGTTCACGCAGACGACAGGGCTATTATTTCTCGCTGTGGGGCTCTGGGCATTGCTGGTCAGACGCGAAAGGGCTGGCTGGGCACTTCCCTCTTTGCTGATCGCCGGAATAGTGCTTAGCCACTACCGTGTTGCGTTGTTCTGGGGGCTATTTGCGGTAATTGCGGGGGGGATGAAAATCCTGCAACACCGCTGGGATGAAGTGAAGGGCTGGTTGGTGGTCGGGATAATCAGCGTGGTTCTTACAGCCCCCTGGCTTCTACGTGTGGCCTGGACCCAATATGATCCTTACAGATTGCGAATCACCTACCCCATTGTGGAAGGATACAACAACGTGGAGCGTCTGGAAAAGCCTATACTCTCCTTCATCACCAACGGGCCTGTGGTAGTCAGTTTAGTGCTGCTTGCCGGAGCTGCCTGGCTTGGGAAGAAAAATAGGACGATGCAGTGGTCTCTCGCAGCGTGGTGCCTTGTGCTGGTAAGCGGGGCCATCGTCCTTCCACTCACAGGATTGTACTTTTGGGACCTGAAGACCACGCTGCTTACTCTGCCCCTCCCGCTGGCTACACTGGCAGGACTGGGAGGAGATATTTTGTGGAACGCGCTCCGCGGCAAGGGACGACTCGCGGTTCGGGGAGTACTTGTTGCTGCACTGCTCACTGGTATGTCCGTTGGCATCTCTCACCTTCCTCACTTGGTCTATACAGCGCCCCTCCGCCTGCGACCTGGAGACCTAGTGGCGATGGAATGGATAGAGAACAATGTACCT
>CAZXVB010000026.1:0-15869 GCA_964643875.1 uncultured Anaerolineales bacterium
CGACTATGCGGATGAAACGTCCGCGTTCCCAGAGAACCCAAGGCGGCCTATTGCTGCCCTAGCAGGCCGATGAAACTATAGTCTGAAAGCGGGTCGCCAGGCCCTACTCCCGGCAAACGCACCACGGTGCTGTGTCCACCTGCGCTGTCTCCCTGGGCGGGGTAGACCAACACCAGTTCGTCGGAACTCAACCACCCGCCAATTTGCGGGGCCATCCGCTCCTTGTCTTCGTACACTGTGATCGGCTCGCTGGCCGCCGTGTACAGATCGAGCGCCCGGATGATCAGCACTGAACCGTCGGCTGGTTGAGCCCATTCTCGCCAGGCCAGCCAGTTGTTGTTAGGCGAAAAGGAAAAATCCCCCGCCACCAGAGCGCCCTCGGTGCAGGCCACTGTCTGTACCGTGCCATCTGACAGGGATTTCAGCATCACTATGACGCCCTTCTCCGGCCACTCGGTGACCCTGGACTGGACCAACCAACGTCCGTCCGGGCTAACTTCTGCATCATGGATCCCCTCTCCATCACCCAGGGGCGTCATCTCGCCAGTCTGTAAGTCGAGCATCACGGCGTCCGGATTGTAGTCGAAGTAAGCCCAGGCCACGCCGTACTTGGGCCGGGAAAGATAGAGAGCCCGGCCGTCCGCTCGCCAGCTCATCAGGTCGAACCCCCGATATTCCGGGCCGGTCTCCTGGTACGTCCATACCTCCCTGGGATTGCGCCCATCCCAATTGCTCAACACGAGCCGGAAATTGATCACTTCGGTACCGCTGATGATGGCCCCCCAGTCCGGAGAACCGTCGTCGCACAACCATGCCAGTTGTGTGCCGTCTGGACTGGCCAAGGGAGAGCGACAGCCGGCCAGGATGTCGGAGACGAACAAGTTAGAGCTGCCGTTTGGATCGGCGTAGTTCTTGTTGTAATATACCCGCCCCCCGCCGATGTGGAATGGGGTGTAGTGCTCCGCGCTTTTGGCCATCACAGTGCTTTCCGATCCATCCTCGTGGAGAAAGTGAAGGGTAGGGGCAGGCGTCGAGTAGTCTACGAATACCATCGTGGGGGTGCCCCCGGGCCGGACGTCGTGTGGCGTCCAACGGACCTCCCCCAGTGGGCTGGTCAACAGGAGTTGTGGGGAGCCTTCATCGCTCGGTATCCAATGGAGATGCTCACCATAGACCCATTCAATCCCGACCAGCAGTCCGTCCCCATTGGAGGACCAGCTAAGGGCGTTCCAGTTGAAGGCCGGGGCCACGAAATGCTGCCGGAGCGACGTTTCCCCTTCCAGAGAGACTTCCCAAACATCCCCTCCGATGGCGACGGCAAGCCGATCCCCGGTCGGGTTCCATGCCATTTGTGCGCTCTGCGCCGTTCCCGTGAACGATGCCATGGGAACCCACTCGACGATCCCTACCCCCTGTCCTTCTGAGGGCGGAACCTGGGCCACGTAGAGAATAGTTGTTGGTTGGGCCTGTGGATCGCTGGTGGCCAGCACGGCCAGGCGGGTCCCATCGGGACTCCAGGCCGAGCGGACGATGGGCGCTTCGTATTCATTGAACGTCTCCAGAATTCCTAGTCCACTGACCGGCGCGGAGATGTTGGCAGAGACTAACCCCAGCCAGGTGGCTTGTTCGCTGACGATCCGGTAGGTCAGCCAATCCCCCTGAGGGGACCATGCCAAGGGCGGCTGAATGGTGGGCGCACCGATCCACTCCGGGGCGGTGACCAGGGGGCGAGAAGTTCCGGTCGCCAGCTCGAAGACGGAGAGGTTGCCGTTTTCGATGTACGCGATGCGCTCACCCGTCTTGTCGTTGGGAGACCAGGCACCGACGACTGTAGTGGGTAGCTCCTGACGCTGACCGGTATCTGGTTGAAGCAAGGTAAGGGGCCGGTCTTCCTGCGCGTAGATGATGTAACCATTGGAGGTCCATTCGAAAAATCGAGGAGGAGCATCCAGGGAAAAGGCCCACATCAGTTCTGCGGACAAGTCATAGATGCCCAGGGTAATCGGAGCGGGAATGTCGGCATTGGGCGGAGACTGGGACCACCAGGCCAGACGGGATCCGTCCGGAGACCAGCGGAATTGACGGACGTGGGTGACACCCAGGGCGCGCGGGGTCCCATCTTGCCAGAGCCACAGGTTCCCCAGGGTGGTATATGCAAATGTTCCCGCCGGGCCATCTGGGGCGTAAGGGCGAAAGGCTGTCTGGTCCCACCGGTAGATGAGTTGCCAATCCTCTTCGCCGATGAGAGTTTGGTCGGGCCACAAGAAGGCAGTATGCGTGTCGAGCACGATCTCCGGCGGCGGGGATTGATCCAGTTCATGCCATTCCCAAGCGGCTTGATACCGTTCGCGGTAGGGGTAGGGCACATCGGCGTCACCGGCGGTGGTGTTGTCGCGCAGGGTATCGGCCTGCCAGACTTGCGCCAGGCTCTGACCATCCCAACGATAGATAGTATCGGTAGCGATGGGCCAGCCAGACTGATCTCGGCGGTAGTGGCTGACCAGTTCCTGACGGCCATCCACGTCGAAATCAATCACGTCAGGAGGCAGGTAGAAGGAGGGAGGGGCGGCGAATCCGGCGCCTAGCCACTCCGAGACCCCCAGCAGTCGCCAGGAGGATAGAGCCTGGGCGTCATCGCCCTCTCTCCCGATCAGCACCCAGCGGATTTCTTGATTGGGGCCAATATTGCCTACCAGAGCGATCCGCTCATCGGCGCCGGGGGCTGTGAAACTGCCGACCGTAATGTGAGTGACCCAGTGTTGCTGGTCAGGCTGGCCAAGCGCTGCCGCGATGATCGCCGTTACCTCTCCATCTGGCAGTGCGAAAGGGGACGCAGGCGGCTGCGGAGTCACCAGCGGCAACGTCGCCACAGGGGTACCGAGGGGTGAGGACGTGAGGTCTGCAGCCGTCGCTTGCATCGGGATGACCGGCAGTTCTGGCTCCGAATAGGGGGATGTCAGTACGTTCGCTCGTGGGGGCGGCGATTGGGGCGCAGGCTGGCGGCCGCACGCGGCTGCCAGTAACAGGATCGCTGCTCCCCAGAACAACAGGAGAAGCCGTTGAATGGGCTTGTGAGAAGTCATTACCACCACCGGCCTCGTTATCCTCGATAAGTGCGCACAGCGCGCATCGGCATACCGACCATGCGAAATGCGCGTCGTTCCGCTTCGTACCGGATGCGTTCTTCGTCGAGCGTAAGAAGCTCTCCATCGCGCAACACCATGCGGCCATTGATGATCACGTGGCTCACGTCGGCCGGGTGCGCTGTGTACACGACCCCGGCGGCCAGATTGTGGCGTGGGAACCAGTGAGCGGCCCGGGTATCCAGCAGAATCACGTCGGCGGGATGACCAGCAGCCAGGACGCCGCTCCCACTCCCATTTTCGTAGAACCCCATCGCCTCTGCGCCGGCCTGCGTAGCCATGTGTAGGAGTTGGGCAAGCGGGATCGCCTCAGGGTGCCCCAGGGCATTCTTGTGGTAGAGACCGGTAATTCGCAGCACTTCGAGCATGTTGAGGTCATTGTTGGACGCCGGCCCGTCGGTCCCCAGCGCGACCCGAACCCCGCTCTGCAGGAGATTGGGTAGGGGAGCAACACCCATCGCCAGTTTGAGGTAGGTCTTGGGGGTGTGAGCGACGTGGACCCCCGTCTCCGCCAAAATGGCGATATCCTCGTCGGTGACGACGATACAGTGGGCCGCGAGTGTTTCCATGTCGGCGTCGAATACCCCCAGGCGGGCCAAGTGTGCCACCGGTGTGCGACCGTGCATTTGGAGTGAGTTTTCCATCTGTTCCTGAGATTCTGCGACGTGCAGGTGGATTCCGACGCCCAGACGATGGGCATGCTCGACGACGCGCCGGAGGAAATCCGGCGGACACATATACGGCGAGTGGGGGCCAAGAGCACAGCGGATACGACCCTCGGCAGCACCGTGCCAGTCCCGGACGAAACGCACCGTCTCGTCGAGCGTCACGCCGCCGACTTCGTGCTCTTCCCCAATGCCGAACTGACACCACGCCAGGTACGCCTTGATACCGGCCTCTTCGACGGCGCGGGCGACCTGATCCATCCAGAAGTAATGATCGGCAAAGCCCACAACACCGGCGTGGAGCATCTCGCAGCAGGCCAGTGCCGCCCCCCAATAGACGTCCTCCTCTTCCAGAGCCGACTCGGCTACCCAAATCTTCTCGTTGAGCCAACGGTCGAACGGCAGGTCTTCCGCCCACCCGCGTTCCAGGGTCATCGCGGCATGAGTATGGGCATTGAAGAAGCCAGGCAAAGCGATGTGTTCCCGTCCGTCAATCTTCTCACTTTTTCCCTCGGCAGCAAAATCAGCTATGAAAGAGTCAGAGAGTCGCCCTATGGCCAGAATGCGGCCATCGGCGATAGCGATGTCTATGTCTTCCAGGATTTCCGCGCGCTCTGGAGCCTCCTCCGAGAGTGCAGCAAGCGCGGTGACGTGTCGAATCAGGATGTTGGTCATTGTTTCTCGTATGGCTGACCGTCGGCCGCTGGGGCTGCGACTTCTCCCACCACACCGGCCAGAGCGATCATCGTCACCAGATAGGGAGCCATCAACAGGAATTGGGATGGAATAGGGACCTCCATGATAGCCAGTTTGGTTTGCAGGGCGTCGGCAAATCCGAAGATCAGCGCGGCCCCAAAGGCTCCGAAGGGCATCCAATTGCCGAAGATCATCGCGGCCAGGCCGATAAACCCCTTGCCGGCCGTCATCAACTCATCGAAGCGCCCCACGGACCCCAGGGTCAGGAACGCTCCGGCCAACCCGCCGACCATGCCGCCCAGCATCACGTTGATGTAGCGGATTTTGAAGACGTTTACCCCCAGCGTGTCGGCAGCTCGGGGGTGCTCCCCGACCGCCCGTGTGCGCAGCCCCCACCGGGTGTAGAACAGCATCATATGTATGACGAACAGCAGGACGAACAGCAGATAGACCAGGATGTTCTGCTCGAAGAAGACAGGTCCGAGGACGGGAATGCGGGACAGCAGTGGGAGCGGTACTTTGGAGAACAGGCCCGGGTTGTTCAGTTCTTGAAATTCTGCCAGGATGCGCGCGCTGAGGAAGCTGGTCAGGCCGGTGCCCAGGATGTTGATGGCCGTCCCGGCGACGATCTGGTCCACCCGGAAGCGAATGGCCATGACGGCCAGGAACAAGCCCAGGAGACCGCCGACCACAATGGCGCTCAACAGGCCGAAGGTGAGCGATAACCAGGTTGGCCAACCCCAGATGTTGGCGGCCAGACTACCCATCAGGGTAGCGAAGAACGCCCCCACTAACATCATCCCTTCGATACCGATGTTGATCACAGCGCACCGTTCACACAGCACGCCGGAAAGCGCCGCCAGCGCGATGGGCACGGAGCGGAGCAATGCACTGCCCAACAGGCCGGTCAGGTTGAGGGATTTGCCCTGAGAGGCCCACACCAGGAATGCAAATATGAACGCGCCGGCCACCACGCCCAGCATCAAATTGGTGCGTCGAAAGCCACGCGCCCATTGCCATCCTCCGACGAAGACGCTGAACAGGGACAGGACGTACAGGATCGTTGCGGTCGGGAGTGACCAATCCGGCAAGGCGATGGATGCCGACCGTCCGGACGCCAAGACGAAGACCGAGGTCTGGCCACTCTCGGCAGTGCGGGCGAACAGCAAGTAGATCGCTGCCCCTATGAGGATGAAGACCACGCCATAGGTGCGCGCCCGTCGCCGGTTGAGTGGAATCCGGATACCGTTCTGCGCGTGCGACTTGTTTACCGTTGTACTCGTTGTATTCATACTGTCCGATCTCCTAAGAAGCCCTCCTGGTCAGCCTTTGACCGTGGATAACCGTGGCTCCGGCTACACTTGCCCCCAGCCTCGAGTAAAGATTGCCTCGCCGACCTCCTTGGGTGCGCGGAGGCGGTAGATGAGCCGCACGACTTCCGGAGCTGCGATGAAGACGATGATTAACCCTTGCAACACGGAAATGATGTCTATGGGCACCGACGCCGGCGGGGCCTGCATCCGTTGAGCGCCGGCCCGCAGCATGCCGAACAACAGCGAAGAGAGCAACACACCGACCGGATGGCTCTTCCCCAACAGCGCCAGAGCGATGGAGTCGAAGCCATACCCGGAGAAGAAGGCGTTTGGCATATAGTGAATCACCCCCAGAATATCGTGAGCACCGGCTATACCGGCCAAACCACCGCTCAATGCCATCGCGATCACGAAGTTTCGGGCGACGTTGATCCCCGCCGTGCGGGCCGCTCTGGGATTGGCTCCCACTGCGCGGATCTCGAACCCCAACGTTGTCTTGAACAACAGCCAGTACACCACGATGACCGCCGCCAACGCCAGGAACAGACCGACGTTGATGGTCACCGATGGGTCGTCCGGGAAGAACTGGGGTAGGTAGGCCGATGGTTCGATCTCTGGACTGATGGGACGGTGACCGGGACGGGCCATCGGGCCACCAACCTGGAGCAGATAATCGGCCAGGCGATAGGCGATATAGTTGAGCATAATGGTATTGATCACCTCGTGAGCGCCCGTTTTCGCTTTGAGGAACCCAACAATGGCGGCCCATACGGCCCCACCAGCCATGCCGGCCCCTAGTGCCAGGGGCAAGTGAACAAACCAGGGCAACCCCTTGAGAGTATAACCGATGTATACCGACGCCAGGCCGCCGATGAAGTATTGACCCTCCGCGCCGATATTAAAGAGACCACAACGGAAACCCAAAGCGACGGCCAATCCGGCAAAGATGTATGGCGTAGCAATGCGGAGGCTCTCGGTCAGTGGGCGGATACCCCGGAGCAATTCCTTCATTTCGCCTGTTTGGGAGTAAATGCGGAAACCCTCAATGATGCGCGTCGGGCGGCCAAAAGCCCCCTCAAAGAGGGATGCATAAGCCTGGACGATGGACGCCCAGGCAACGGCCAGCCCGTTCCCCAATCCCTCTCCAAAGGCGGCCCATACCTGCGGATCGAAGGCGGCGATGAAGAACGCACCGATCACCAGAGCAGTGGCAATGGCCAGAAGAGGCATCAGCGCGGCCTGCCAGTTCCACGCCGTCAGACGTGATAGAACACCATCCAGGAGTGCTTCCCCCTGAGGGCCAACGCGCGTGTGTATCCGCCCAGATCGCAGGGCTTGGGTCACATCCAGCATCTTACCGCGCACTTCGGATGGGACAGCAGTATCACTGGCGTGGTAGGGTGCCAGGCCGATGCCGTCGTTGCTCAGGTCGAAGCGCAGCACGCCGCCGGACAGTTTTCCCTCCAGCGCCTGAGCGACAGCCGTGTGGACGGCTTGATCCACGCGCTTGACGGCGCTGGTCAGCAGCCGCTCGGCCCCCGGTGCGGTGCCTTCCTCAAACGTCGTAAACCATTCATCCTGGTCCACGCCGATCACCCAGACGCCCTGTTGGGCGGCCGCCCGGATGGCGGCGCTACCGCTCTGCCCGCCGGCGGCGAAGATCACGTCGCACCCCGCGGCGATCAATTCCGCTGCAGCAGACTCTCCGGCGTCCCGGTCGGTGAACGACCCCGTCTCGCGTGTTTCCACGCTGGCCCGGCGGTTAACGTGGGCGACGCCGTGTTCGAATCCCCGTTGGAACTTGCGCACCGGTGTGACGTCCATCCCTCCCACGAAACCGACCACGTCCGAATCCGTCATCAAGCCAGCCAATGCGCCGGCCAAAAAGGCCGCCTGATCCTCCGCAAACACCAGGCCGGTCACGTTCCGGCTTTCCGGCAATGGCTCATAGTCCACGATGATGAAGTGGGTGCGGGAGTATCGTCCCGCCAAACGTTCTACGGCTGCCCCGGCTCGCGATCCAACGGTGACGATGTAATCGGCCCCTTGGGCGGCAGCACTTCGCACGTTGTTCTCGTAGTCTGTCGGCGATTCCGTCTGCACGACTTCCAATCGTGCCGTGTGTGTCTGGAGTACTTGTTTCAGGCCCTCGTAGGCATATTGGTTGAACGTACCATCGTCTATGCGGCCGGTATCGGTGATCAGGATGATCAACGGGCCGCTGTTTTCCATTTCTGTGGTTTCAGGCATAGTGGACATCGGTGGTCTCCTGGGTTACATCTTCGAGTCGTGCACCGCCCATCAACAGACCAAGTTCCTCACGGGTGGCCCGATCGGCCGGTAGGATGGCGACGATTTGGCCTTCGTACATAACGGCGATCCGGTCGGACAGGTTCATCACTTCATCCAATTCCGGGGAAACGAGTAGGACAGCACATCCCTCGTCCCGCTTTTGGATGATTCGGCTATGGATGTACTCGATGGACCCCACGTCCAACCCACGGGTCGGTTGAGAAGCAATCAGCAGTTTGATGGGACGCGAGAACTCACGGGCAATGATCACTTTCTGTTGATTTCCGCCGGAGAGATTGGCAACAGGGGTCAGTACACTAGGGGTACGCACGTCGAACATACGTGTACCCCGTTCGGCGGCCTCCAGGATTGCGTCTTCCTGCAGGACTCCAAAGCGGGAAAAGGGTGGCTGCTGATAGGTGTTCAGGATCATATTGTCCGCCACCGGGAAGCTCAGGATCAAGCCGTCTTGCTGCCGGTCCTCCGGTACATGGGCGACTCCCTGGTCCAGGATGCGGCGGGGAGAAGCGCCGGTCACATCGTGTTCGGAGATGTACACCTGTCCACTCACCGGGGGGCGCAACCCGGTCAAGGTCTGGACCAGTTCCGATTGGCCGTTTCCCTGCACCCCGGCGATTCCCAACACCTCCCCGGCGTGGACCTGGAATGAAACATCTCGCACGGCCAGATTGCCTCGGTCGTCCATCACATTCAGGTGTTCGACCTGCAACACCGGGTCGGTGGGGTGAGCCGGCTCCTTTTCGACCTGCAGAATCACCTGCCGACCGACCATCATCGCGGCCAGTTGCTGCTCGGTTGTCTCCGCGGGGGTCGTGCTGCCAACAACGCGCCCATTGCGCAAGACTGTGATCTGGTCAGCGATCTCCATCACCTCCTTCAGCTTGTGAGTGATGAAGATCAGCGACTTGCCCTGATCTACCAGTGAGCGGATCACCTTGAACAACTCCCGGACTTCCTGAGGAGTCAACACGGCCGTCGGCTCGTCCAGGATCAGGATATCCGCCTCTCGATATAGCAGCTTGATGATCTCCACCCGCTGCTGAACGCCCACCGGGAGCGTTTTGACGTATGCGTCGGGGTCTACATTTAAGCCATACTGAGTAGAGAGCTCTCGAACTCGCCGTGCGGCCGTGGCGCGATCCAGGAAAAGGCCATGGTGGATGGATTCCACACCCAGCATTACGTTCTCGGTCACAGTGAGAACCGGCACCAGCATAAAGTGTTGATGTACCATCCCGATTCCCTGGGCGATGGCGTCATTTGGCCCGTGAATTTCTGCCTGCTGTCCCCGGACGATGATCTGACCCTCGTCGGGGGTGTAGAGGCCGTACAGGATGTTCATCAAGGTGGATTTCCCAGCTCCGTTTTCTCCCAACAGGGCATGGATCTGACCTTCTTCCAATATCAAATCTACGTGGTCGTTGGCCAGAACGCCTGGAAATGCCTTTGTAATGCCGCGTAATTCGAGTATAGGGGGCATTGGAGGCTCCTTGGTTTATTAGATGATCCTTTCGCGCACGCGGGCGCTTGCATAGTCCAGCGTGGCGACAACGATGGCGATAGCGATCATTTGTACGCTGGCGTCCCGATATTTCAACAAATTCAAGTTCTGTTGGACCAGGAAACCGATACCACCACCACCGCCGAAACCGATGATCGTGGACATACGCACGTTGATGTCCCAGCGATAGATGGTGAAAGCGATATAGGGCGGGACGATTTGGGGAATCACAGCGTAGACGATGGTCTGAAGGCGATTGGCACCGGTGGCCAAAATTGCCTCGATCGGGCCACTCAAAATGTTTTCCACCTGCTCGGAGTACAGCTTGCCCAGTGCGGCGATTGTATGTAATGCCAGGGCCATCACACCAGCAAATGGCCCGATACCCACCCAGACGGCGAAGGCGACCACCATAATGAGAGGCTCGATGGAACGCAGTGCGTTGAGGATCGTTCGCACGATGGTGTAGATGATTATGCCGGTGGGCACCGGCCGCTCCACATCCACTGTCAGGGCAATGACCAACATCACGCCCCCACACACCAGAGTCGGTATGGTCATAAATCGGGCCGGATTCTGCATCTCATATAGCCAAGCAATACTATAGGTCAGGAGGGCCGCAACCATTGCGCCGGCCAACGTGGCTACGCAGACGCTGAACATACGGCCGATGATTGGATTGGCCCGCCGCAGGAAGCGCCCCGCCAGTGATGAGGCCAACGAGCTAATGCCCATTAGGCCGACCAGCCCGCCCAGCAAGGGCAAGAAGACAGCAATCAGGTCGGCAATGGTAAAGATGAAATTGCCCAGGAAGCCGAATGGCCCCAATTGCGCTTGTAGCCATGCTCCCCCGCGCATACTCAACGTGGCGAGAAGGCTTACTCCTATCGGGAATAACACCCACGCGCCGAGGCCCAGGGCCGTTCGACGCCAGACGGCCCAGCGTCCCTGGTATTCCTGAGTCAGCCATCTAGTTATGACCCACAGCGCTACAGCAACGAAGAGCAGCGCGATAAAGCCTACCACGCTATCAGTGGTGAACTTTTCTGCCAGGCCGATGCTCCAATTGAAACTCTCAAGGCCGACCAACCAACCGAGTGGAGCCAGCAATAGCCCGGTCATCACACTGCCAAACGGGCTGACAATGTCGCTCATCAAGTTGCGGGCAGCTAAAAAGCTGATGGGGATCGCCAGGGCGGTGCCGATAGTGGTAGCGATGAGAGCCAGGAAGATAGTTTCGATGATCTTGTCTATCGTATCGTGCAGCGTCTTGCTGGCGTGGGGCAGGCCGGAGCGCAGTTTGACTACCGCCCGGATAGTTTGAGGCTGGTCCCCAGGACGGTCATCACGCATATTGACGGTGTAGGTGAATTGTCCATCCGGACCGACTTCGATTGCCTCGTCGGCCAGGCGGAGTTCGACTTCCTCGTGAATGCTGGCCGCATAAGGCACGAAGAAAAGGTAAACCGTTTCGCCGGGTTGGAAATTGTGGCCGGTGATGGTAACTTCGCCCCCCAATTCGACGCAGTTGGGGTCTACCTCGATATAGCGGCCGGTGGTGTCCACCGGGGGGAGCGTGACCGAGGGATCACACGGCATCATGACCGGTGCTTCGATCTTCAGCCGCTCCTCGTCATACTCTAAGAGACGCGGGCGAGCCAACCCTCGGATGATGTTGACCAGTTGGTTTTGACGACGTTCGGTCTTCGGCTCCTCCAAATCCACTTTGGTTACCTGGAACCCATAGGCATACACAACGAGAATGACAACAATAGCAATCAATGTGCCAATGAAACGCCGTGGAGAGGAGGTATTTCGATGGGTTCGAGGGGGTTTCTGATTCGTTTGCTGATTCATTGCGTCACCCTATCCGTTCGGCCTCTTGACCGTAAATCTCCTTGAAACGCTGATCGTCGATTTCGTGGGGCAGACCGTCGAAGACTAACTTGCCTTCATTCAGGGCAATAGCCCGGTCGGCGTACTGCTGCACCAGGTCCAGGAAGTGAAGACTGCAAATCACCATGATGCCATCTTCCTGGTTTAGCCGTTTCAGGATCTTCATGATGCTATGAGCCAGAACTGGGTCCAGGCTGGCGACCGGCTCGTCGGCCAGGATGATTTGGGGGTCTTGCATCAGTGCCCGCGCGATTCCTACCCGCTGTTGTTGCCCTCCGCTCAACTCATCGGCCCGATTGTGGGCTTTATCTGCGATCCCCACTCGTTCCAGGTTACCCATCGCTTTCTGGACGTCCTCTGATGAGAAGTGATTGAAGAGGCTCCAGATCGGGTTGACGTATCCCAACCGGCCCGACAACACGTTGGTAAGCACGCTGGAGCGGGTGACGAGATTGAAGTGTTGGAAGATCATCCCGATCCGGCGGCGGATCAGGCGCAAGTCCTCCTGTGGGGCGGCGGTGATGTCTATGTCGTTCCAAACGATTTGTCCATCTGTGGGTTCAACCAGGCGGTTGATACAGCGCAAGAGGGTGCTTTTGCCGGAGCCACTCAGACCGATCACCGCCAGGAATTGGCCTTCATCGGCAGTAAAACTTACTTTGTCCAGGGCCAGGACTTCGTTGTCGTAGATTTTGGTCAAATTTTTGACTTCCAGCACGGCTCGTTCTCCATATCCATCGTCTGAATATTATTGCAAGGTTGGGCGGGGCGTATGGCCCCACCCAACCCAAGGTTACCAAATCTACACTTTGTTAAGGATTGCGATTTGGTATGTATGGGAGCTAGCCACCGAAAATATCCTCTTCGGTGTAGCCCAGGCCCTCGATCAGCCGACGGATGACGTCGTAGGAAGCGTCGTCAATCGGATCCAGGCCGGTCCAGTTGTAGAACTGGTCGGAACAAATGGACTCCAGACAGGCATCCGAGGCAGCGAACTCGACCAGCGCGTCAATGATCTCTCCCCTGAGTTCGTCGGGGAAATCAGGCGAGAAGCTCATTGTGTCGTTGGGTATAGGATCGGTCAGCATCATGATGCGGACCTTCTGGAAAATGTCCGGCGCGGTCTCGATCACCGCAGTGCGAGCATCGAGAACACGCACGTCACCCGCGTAGACCTTTCCCTCTTCGTTCACAGCCACTTCCATGGGGTCGTATGGTTCCGGATCATCGCCTGGTTGCCATCTGGGGTCGGTGAGGGGCGGGCTGAAGTAAGTGGTCGCGAAGTCCACCTCACCGTTGTAGACCGCCAGCGCAGCCTGCGGGTGACCACCAGCCTCGATGATCTCGCCCGGTTCAATGCCAGCCTCTTTGAACATAACCGAGGGGTAAAGATAACCGGAAGTGGATCCCAGATCAGGAATTGCCCATTTCTTACCGGCCAGGTCCTCCAGGGTTTGGTAATCGCTGTCGCGTGGGACAAGGAACTGTGCCCAGTAGACAGACCATCCATAACGGACGGCAGCCGCGCCGACTTCGACGCCGCACTTCTGGTTGGCGATCACGTACCCCAGGGCAGGGATGAAGCCGATGGTGTCATCCGGGGAGGCACACATTGCCTCTACAGTGGCCGCATAGCTGGTGGGTACGCTGACCTCGAACTTGAGGCCGGTCGCCTCTTCCAGTGCCTGGGCCATCACTTCACCACCGGAGACGATGACACCGGCATCCACCGAGGGAACGAACAACACCTTGATTGGATGTTCCTCGGTGCCGATCTTGGCGGTCGGCTCTTCAGCCGGTTCCTCTGCCACACCCCAGCCGGTGCTGATGGTGCCGTCAATGAGGCCTTGCTCGATTTTATCTAGCTCTGCCTTCAGGTCGGCCGGTACATCATCGTCGAATTCGTGGAAGTCGGCGATACCCACACCGCCATTCTCCAGAGTGCCGACGTACACACCACCCTTGAAGGTTCCCTCAACGACCATTTTGATGGCATCCCGCACGGCGACGTCCATATTCTTCAAGACGCTGGTCAGGGTCACGTCGCAGTACTCGGATGCACTCACGCACCAGTCGGTGTCCACGCCGATGAGCATCGTGCCAGGGTTCTCCTGGATGGCGGCCGCCGTGCCCAGTCCCACCGGCCCGGCCACCGGCATGATGATGTCAGCGCCTTCGCCGATCAGGTCTTCGGCGGCCCGTCGGCCATCATCGGTGGACTCGAAGTTCCCCACGTAGAGGTCCATACCCAGCACCTCAACGTCCGTGCCGTGTTGTTCGTTGTAGTACTTCACGCCGTTCTCGAACCCGACCATGAAGATCGTCACCGGCGGAATATCTATGCCGCCAAAGGTACCTACCTTGCCGGTCTTAGTCATCCCGGCAGCCAGATAGCCAGCCAGGAACGCTGCTTGATCGGTGGCAAAGGTCAGGCCCAGGACGTTTGGGATGGGGGGATCGTAGGCATAGTCCACAATGGCGAAGGGCACATCCGGGTTCTGTTGGGCAAAGGTCGCCGTATCCTCTCCAAGCAGGAAGCCGACGGTGACGATCATGTCGTAGTCCTGATCGAGGAATTGGGTGATGTTGACGGCATAGTCGGTCTGTTGCTGAGATTCCAGATAGGCTACCTCCACTCCCAGCTCCTCCTTTGCCATTTCCATACCTTTCCAGGAAGTGGCATTGAAGGACTTGTCGTCAATGCCCCCCATATCGGTAACCAACCCGATTTTCAGCGGTTCTTCTGGGGGGGTAGTAGGTTCCGCGACTTCTTGTGTTGGCGGAGCTTCCGTTGGTTTTGGTCCGCAGCCCACCAACAGTGAAAGTATTGCCAGTATGCTCAGACTGGCCAAAAGGTATTTACGCATCGTGTCTCTCCTCCTAAAGAAAATAGTTTGTGAAATTTGGAGTCAATGGAAATTGGTGTTTTAATGACGGTCGGCTATCACCCCCTTTCTTCGGTTGCAAGACGACAACGTGACTGCATCAATGGCTCCCGCCGAGCAACAGCCCGGCGGCTGTTGGCCGACCTTTGCGGCTCTACACGGATTCGAGAGGTAGGGACGAGCCTCCCGCAGGATGAGGACGCCTGATTCTTGGTAAACTGCCCCGTTTGCTGCAGTTTCTGCGTCGGCCAAGCCTGTATGAACCTGCGGGAGGCTGGCTTACCCCACGATCCACGTTGAACCGGTCTCTGACAGGCCTTCTTCCCTATGGCGTGACCCGAAGATAAACCACGACAGGAAAATAGGCCCAGCGATATCGTTCGTGATGTTTCGTGGGAGATATTATAGTCGAATCAGATATAAAGACAAGGTGACGAAATGCCACATAGCGCACCGGAGAGGAAGCCGCTGCGCTTTATGTCATTGACCAAGTGGGACGGCCAATGGATGAAAATAGGCTAGGTTTGAATCTGCGAAGGTGCAGATGGTGGACGCAAACAAACGCCGATAGCGTATGATCAGGATTTGTAACTGCCCAGCCCTCCCCAGGCAGAGCGTTGAAACATAGGCTTTAGGACGCAGATTAACGCTGATAAACGCTGATTTTTTGATCTTATCTGCGAAAATCTGCGTGAATCAGCGTCCAATTCTGAGTTCGGCGGGGCGGATGAGTAGTCACCAGGATTTTACCAGGTGATAGATGAGCTGGCGCCCGCTGGCGTCGGTTTGCGTCCTGATCGTCACAGTCGCAAGCTAGCGAGAAGATTTATTGTGCCATCATGTGTTTTTCGATGTACTCTACTGCCTCGCCGACCGTCTTGATCTGTTGGGCTTCTTCGTCCGCGATTGTACCACCGAACTGCTCTTCGAACTCCATAATTAGCTCGACGAGATCCAGCGAATCCGCTTCCAGGTCTTCTCGAAATCTAGCTTCCATTGTTACCTGGTCCGGGCTGACGCCCAGCAGATCAACAATGATTGCCTTCACGCGCTCGAAAGTTTCTGACATTGTATTACCTCCTCGTGTTTGTTTTGTCGTCTGATGAAATGGACACCTGCTTACTACTCAGGTTGCCCGGCGCAGCGATTGAAATCGCCTACCACGAGCCTACGGCTGGATGTCCGCCTACGCGGACACGCGGATATGCCTATCCACGCAGGTGGACAGCCGGAGCAGTTACCTGAGTAGTTCGACAATGTCACATTGACCTCTTTGTTCGCCGAAGGTCTCCTGACCGAGGCGGAACAGCCCTGTTTTAGCCCCAAAGTGGCTCGGTCAGGAGACCTCGCCCAACGTTAAAGGGCAAATCCGGCGTCATTAAGCGAATGTGACATTGTCAAGGTAGTAACGACACCTGTAAGATAAGAGATGAATGTCAAGTGTCGGTTGACAACTA
>CAZXVB010000027.1:0-15853 GCA_964643875.1 uncultured Anaerolineales bacterium
AACACACTGGATTATACTTGAGGGGCCGTGGGTTGACAAGTGGGTAAGTGGGTACGCCGCCTTGACAAACCGTCCCTTCCGATTATAATGTGCCCTGATTGGCCCGCTAGCTCAATTTGGCAGAGCAGGGGACTCTTAATCCCTTGGTTGCAGGTTCGAGTCCTGCGCGGGTCACCTGTTTTAAGAGAGACCCTTTCCTCTTCCCCCCCTATGCTGGCGTTCCTCTTACTCGTTACTCGCAGCAAACAGTACCGTCAGCTTACTCAACTTGTAGACTAGCCAGCCCATTCACCAACACCAACTTGCCTCCTGGACATAAGAATGGTAAACTAGTTGCTACTACTCAGGCCGACGGTTGAAACCGCGCCTGAGGAGCTAAAGCTGGCTGTCCACCTGCGTGGGCACGCCTGTCCACGCAAGTGGACGCTTGGTTACAAGCCCTCCAGAGGCGATTTCAATCGCTAACAGAAGTAGCCTGAGCAGTCACAATTACTTAAGCACTCAATTGGAAGTCACTTGCCGGCACCTCACCACCACAAGGGGGGAAGATGACACGTACGACAATTCACAAACTGCTCGCGGTCGGTGGTTTAGCTGTGCTCTTCACCTTTGTAGCTATAACGCCGATCATACATACCTTATCACCACTTGGAATGGCACCTCTCCGCGCTGCTCCTCACCCTTTGCAGACAATCACTACCACCATCACCACAACTAGAACACCGTCAACAACACCGCTCCCTGTGATGCCCCCCACACACACAGCAACGCTATCTCCGACATCTTCGATATCTCCAACGACGCCCCCAAAACTGACACCCACCAACACTCTTACCGTCCCCACAGCTACGGACACCCCAACGCCAGCAGCTACACCAACGCCGTCGCCGTCTCCGTCGCCAACATCGTCCCCAACGCTTATACCAACACCAAGCCCCACCCCGACACTCACGCCGACCGCCACACTCGGCACGGTGATATCCAAAACTGTCAGCCAATACTGGCCGGTTGCATTACTCATCTGCCTGGTGGTGCCGTTGTTGCTTTTGATGGCTGCATTGCTATGGAGACGAGGACGAGAACGACGAAAACAAGGGCCAGAACGACGCGAGGGACAGCCGCCACCACCCCCGCCATCGGTACCACCACCAGGCGCCATCGCCACACCCTACCTGGAAAGTGCCGCGATCAGCGGCGCTACGCAACGGTTCGACCTGAAACCAGGTGGGATGACAATCGGCCGGGCCATAGAAAACGATCTGGTCATTACGCCGGACTTCCCCGAATGGGAGACGGTCTCGAAACACCACGCCCGAATCTACCAACAGGGGGAGATGTGGATTGTCGAAGATTTGCGTTCCAGAAACGGCGTATATGTCAATGGGCGACGAACCGGACGGAATCTACTGCGCGATGGATGGCAATTGGACATCGGCGGAGTCCAGTTTACATTTCGGGAAACACCGCATTCCAGGGAGGCGTGAAATGACAAAGACAATGCCAACGATTCAATGCCCTGTTTGTGGTTACCACAACCGCGCCGGTGCCCATTTCTGTCACCAATGTGGCGCTTCCCTGATCGGTCACAATCACACTCCGGCCACTTCACCGGCCTCACCCCCAACCTCACCGGCGACCACCCGGCGGTTCTCATCGGATACATCGTCGCCGGTGCCCCCCCCCGCCGACACCCGACCGTTAGCACAAGCCACGGCGGGGTTCGCTCCCTTACCGGAAGGTGCTTTGCTGAAGGGCGGGCGGTACATCGTCACCGAGGTTCATGCCACGAACGAACGTATGAACACCTATGTCATAACCGACAGTCAAGCGACCCGTTCGTGTCCCAACTGTAAAACCCAGAGCACCGATCTGGGCGAACAGTTTTGTAGCACTTGTGGGGCAGATCTTTCCAGCGTCAAGCCAATACATATGCGCTATATGGTACAGGAGAGCGCCGACGCACAACTTTTCACCGTCGAAGCCCACTTGTTGGAGATGAACCTGGCGCATCCGGGCCTGTTGCTGCCGTATGAGACCTTCGTGGAAGCTCCGTATGGACCGCCGCGCTATTACCTGGTGGAGCCGGAGTTTCTTCCCTCGCTGGCCTCCCGTTTCCCCGTGCCTCAGGAACTTAGCCGGGTGTTGACGTGGGGAGTTTCTCTGGCTCAAGCACTGGACTATTTGCACACCCATCGGGTCGTCGTTCGGGACATCAACTTGAATCGAATCGCTATCGAGGAAAAGGCGGCCCGGTGGATCCATCTGAACGCGGCCTACATTATCCCTCCGGAGGTGGATGCGAGCGGGCACTATGCTCAGGACGTGCAAGGACTGGTGGCCGTGTTGTTGTATCTGGCAACCGGGCAACAGCAACCATACCATCCCCTATTGCCGAAACGCTTATCTGCTCTATTCGCCCAGGCATTGGCCACACCCCCCACACTATCCGCGGCCAGCCTGGCGGCAGAACTGACAGCCGCATTGGAGGACGTGCGGCATCCAGGCAGCATCGCCTGGTCGGTGGGCTACCGCACCGACGTGGGCCAAGTCCGTTCATTGAACGAGGACAGCCTGTTGGTGCTGGATATGGCAACTGTGGTTCGTTCCCGGAACAAGCCGTTGGGCATCTTCGTGGTGGCGGATGGGATGGGGGGACACGAGGCAGGAGACGTCGCCAGTCGCATCACGGTTCAAACGATTGCTCGTGAAGCCGTGGAGCAACTTTTCGCGCCAATGATGGCCGGCGAATCACTCCCCGACGCCAGGCAGTGGATCTCCGCGGCCGTACAATCGGCCAACCATGCCGTTTACCAGCAACGGAAAGCTGCCGGGACGGATATGGGTTGCACATTAGTAATGACATTGATGGCTGGTGAGCGGGCAATCATCGCCAATGTAGGGGATAGCCGGGCCTATCTGCTGGATCCGGATGGCATCACGCAGATCACGACCGACCATTCCCTGGTGGAGCGACTGGTGGCGACCGGTCAGATCACAGCCGAGGAAGCCCTCCATCACCCGCAGAAAAATGTGATCTATCGGGTCATCGGCGACAGACCGAAGGTAGAGGTAGATCGCTTTGAACAGCGACTGCGCGACGGAACCGCGTTGTTGCTGTGCTCGGATGGATTGAGTGGTATGGTGAGCGATGATCACATCTGGCATATCTGGCGGACTTCTACATCTCCCCAGGAAGCCTGTAACCGGTTAGTGGAAGCCGCTAACCAGGCTGGCGGAGAGGATAACATTACCGTGATCATCGTGCAATTGTTCACATGATCATTACACCTTGGACTTTGGACAAACCCGGAGAAGTGGTCAGAAACCAGGTTTTTGAACCCTCTGGTAACTACCCAGCCGTTGCTCCCAGCCCCCGTCCCGGAGGCGTCCCATGCAGCAAATAGCCGCTCGAATGAGGCGCTCTCGCTGACACCGCTCTCGAGGACGAGGGCTGAGAGCCTGAAAGCGATTGGAATCGCCTACCACGAGCCTGCGGCTAGGCGCCCGCCCACGCGGACGTGCCTGTCCACCTGTGTTGACAGGCGCGTCCACGCAGGTGGACGCTCGGTTGCCAGCCCTCCAGCAGAGGCGATTTCAATCGCTAACAGAAGTAGCCTGAGCAGTTACCCTGGCGGCATTGAAGCGCCCACTGCTACCCACACAAGCCTTTAGGAGATACGTATGGAGTCTTCAGGACGCCGGCGAGCCGTGACAGGTACGCGGCTTATTTGCTTCATTCGCTTCATTCGTTTGACGGTAACACTGATCCTGGGATCACTTCTGCTGTTCAATACCGGTTGTCTCCCAGGTGATGGCGGGGGATACCTGTTAGAAGACACGTTCGAGGACGAAGGAAGCGGTTGGGGCAGCGACCGCCGGGATGAATTTGCGCGCGGCTACGCAGCCGGTGAATATTTCTTTGAATTGAATCACCCCGATTGGATGGCCTGGGCCGTCGCCGGCCGTTCTTTCGACGATGTCTCTATTCAGGTCGAGGCACGCCTGGCCTCCGGCTCGACCGATGGTCATTGGGGCGTTCTGTGTCGCTACGCGGATGAGGGCAACTTCTACTACTTCGCTATCAGCACGGATGGTTACTATGGCATTTTCCGACGGGTGGATGGCGGAGAACTGGAACCTCTCACGGCCGATGGATTGGGCATGCTCCCCTCTCCGGTGATCAAAACGGGAGAAGAGACAAACACGATCACGGCCACTTGTCAGGGGAATCGCCTGTCATTGGTTGTCAATGGAGAAGAGTTGACTACTGTCACCGACGACACTCTCCAACGGGGTGATGTTGGGTTGGCCACCGGCAGTGGGCCGACCGGGAAGACCAACGTGCGCTTCGATTATTTCACCGCCGTCCATCCATAGGGGTAATGGGATAGTGAAATGGCGAATAGCGAATGGCGAAGGGGTTCACAAATGAAAACCATCCATTGCTTGTTTTGGTTGATCGTGATCTTAGGTCTCTCTCTTTTGACAGCATGCGCTAACAGCGGAGGAACATCCTGGTCGGACGATTTCTCCGATCCGGGCAGTGGCTGGCAGACCGAATCGGATGCCTCTGCGGAGGTCGCCTACCACGAAGGGACACTACGGGTGCTGATCCAAGCGCCGAACCGATTGGCCTGGGCCTGGGCAGAGCGAGAAATGAGCAACTTTCACCTCACAGTAGAGGCATCCCAGGTCGCCGGACCGGATGACAACGAGTATGGCGTGTTGGTGCACATGCAAGACCCCCAGCACTTTTACCAGTTTTCCATCAGCGGCGACGGCTACTACCTGATCGGTAAGTACGATGGCGATACGTGGGAGCCGCTCAGCGGCGACGACTGGGCTATGTCCGAGGCGATTCATCAGGGAAATGCTACCAACAAACTGGAAATCCAATGCCAGGGGAGCCAAATGACGTTCTGGGTCAATGGTGTCCAGTTAGCCACGGTACAGGACGACAAATACTCACGAGGAGATATCGGCCTGTATGCCGGTTCCTTCTTCGAACCAGGAGTCGAGATCCGGTTCGACAATCTACTTGTGGAGATCCCCTGAAACACAATGAACGTCTATCTGTCCAGCCTGGGCTGCCGGGTGAATCAAAGCGAAATCGAGACCCTGACTCGACGACTTGCTGCTGCCGGGCACACCATTGTCCGCGACCCCACACAGGCCCACATTTGCATACTCAATACTTGCGCCGTCACTGCCGAGGCGGAGCGCAAGACCCGGCATATGGTCCGATACTTGGCTCGCACCAATCCCCAGGCCCAGATTGCTCTCATCGGCTGCTACGCGACCCTCCGCCCCCGTGAATCTGCTGACCTTCCCGTGAAGTGGATCATTCCAAACGATCAAAAGGTGCACGTCGTGGAGATTGCCACCGGCGAAAACGAGGAGAAAGGGACAACGCACTCTCCTTTCGCCGCCATTGCAGGCATGCGCACCCGGGCATGTGTCAAAGTGCAAGATGGATGTGATCATCACTGTACCTACTGTATCGTCCGCTCATTGCGCGGGCCGAGCCGCAGCCGCCCGGTCGCCGACGTCGTGGCCGAAATTCAGTCCCTGGTGGCGGCCGGCTACTGTGAAGTCGTGCTGACGGGAGTCAATTTGGGTGCCTACGGTCACGACCTGGCTACACAGGACAACCTGGTCACATTGATCGAAGCGCTGTTAGCCGACACCGATCTGCCCCGGCTACGGCTCTCGTCGTTGGAAGCATGGGACATCGGCCTGGACCGTGACGGCATGCGCCTGTTTCGGCTGTGGGAAAACGCGCGTCTCTGCCGTCAATTACATTTGCCACTCCAATCGGGATGTGATCGCATCCTGCAACGCATGGGGCGGCGGGTCACCACGAGCGACTTTGCCCGGATCGCCGCCACCGCCCGCGCCGCGATCCCCGGCCTGGCTCTGACTACTGACATCATCGTTGGTTTTCCCGGCGAGGACGGGGGGGCCTTTCGAGCCAGCTATGATTTTGTGGCTGAGATGGCATTTGCTCGCCTGCACGTTTTCCCCTACTCCCCCCGTCCCGGTACGCCTGCCACGCGCCTGCCCGATCCGGTTCCCGCTGCCGTCCTGGCCCAGCGCGCTCAGGCCATGCGCGATTTGGGTACGAAGCTTTCCGAACAGTTCCGCCGACAATTCATTGGGCAGACGCTGGAGGTGCTGTGGGAGCGCCAAAAGGGGACGATCTGGAGTGGTTGGAGCGATAATTACTTAAAAGTGGTTACCCACAGTCCCCTCAGCATTAGTTTGCACAATCGGATCACCCCCACACACATCCTATGTGCCGAAAACGCGCATCTGGTTGGGAAAGTGTGCAACCCAGTTGGAGTGCCAACCGATGACTGATTGTATCTCTTGCCGTATTGTTCAGAATGATGTAGCTCTATTGGGGAAATTGCTTGTCGTTGCCCGTCAGGTGGCCGAACAGGCCGGCATTGGAAGCCATTTTCGGTTGGTCATCAACAATGGCCGGCTGGCCGGACAGTCCGTCTTTCATCTACACATTCACATCTTGGGGGGACGTTCGTTTACCTGGCCACCTGGTTGAACCATATCATCTTGAACTTTCGATCTCAAACTTTCAAACAAATGAAGGAGGAAACCGATGTTAGTTAGAGACCGTATGACCCCTAATCCCACCACGATCACAGTGGACACCAGTATCAAGGATGCCCTGAACCTGGTGCGCAGCAAACCATTCCGTCATCTGCCGGTACTGGACGCCGAGGGTAAGTTAGTGGGCATTGTGACCGAGAAAAGCCTGGTCTACGCATCTCCCACTTCCACCACGACGATGAGCGTCTTCGAGGTAGACTACATTCTTTCGCGCACTACGGTCGGTCAGGTGATACAGGGGGAAGTGGTCACTGTGCACCCCGATCTACCCATCGAGGAGGCTGCCAGGGTGATGATCGATCACCGTATTGGCTGCTTACCCGTTGTGGATGACGACCAGCTTGTCGGCATTATCAGCGATACCGACATCTTCCGTGTCTTGGTCGAGGGATTGGGGGGAGGGCATCCGTCACTGCGTGTCACTGTCATCATCCCCGAAGAGGTCGGTAGTCTGGCTCGCGTAACTCAATGCATCGCTTCCCTGGGGGGCAACATCCATTCGCTGGGCACGTTCTGGGGGCAAGGCCCCGAAGACCGGGTAATCGCCTTCCGGCTGGAAGGGTTGGAACGGGAAGCCGTTTTACGGGCACTCGAAAAGGAAAACATCCAGGTGTCGCATGTGTGGGAACCCGAATCCCAAAAATCATAGTCGCTTTGCAAAGCATGCTCAACAACTTAGCGATATGCACTGAGAAAACAGGTGGTTCAATAGCGAAAACAGCGGCGGACGGCATAGGGATGCCATCCTGCTTTTCGGATAGATTCTAAGCCGCGTATGCACTACCCGACATATTGATCGGTAACCCTCCCGCAGGTTTGAAATTACGTCAGTTGCACGTGTATAGTCCCACATCAGGGCACAAAATGCCCCCAAACCGCTTCTGAACCTGCGGGAGGGTCAAAATGTCGGGTAGTAAGGCCGCGCATAGGGATGCGCGGCTACGGAAGCGATTTTTCGGATAGATTTTAAGTGATGAAAGGAGCTGTATGAACGACAATATACCCGAAAATAGTATCAGAGCGCTGGAAACCCTGCGCCAGTTTCTCGAGGAAGACGAGTGGTACCCTCAGCCATTGGAGGATCTACACGCTTATCGTGCCGTCTTTGGTGGGTCCAACGGAGAAACTGTTTGTATCGCCCAAATCAAGATGGAAATGGAGCAATTCCTGTTTTACGTCGTTGCCCCCGTCAAAGCGCCGGAGGAAAAGCGACCAGCCGTGGCAGAATTCATCACCCGGGCCAACTACGGATTGCGGATCGGCAATTTCGAAATGGATTACCGAGACGGTGAAGTCCGTTACAAAAGCAGCCTCGATTTCGAGGGAGAGATACTCACTCCCGGCCTCATCAAAGCAGCCATCTATCCGGCCGTATATACGATGGATCGCTATCTGCCCGGCCTGATGGGCGTGATCTACGGTCATCAATCGCCTGAGGAAGCCATCGCCGAGATCGAGGGATAGGCTATGACAACATCCACCCGGTGAACGTCGCACCGGCGGGAGGGACATAACTTCCCACAATGTCGGGTAACGGATCATTTGCCAATCCTTGTAGTTTATGCTACATTTGAAACATGGATGCTCAAAACATACGGGTGCGTTTCATTTCAGTTGGAGAATGGGCAACCCTCCCGCAGATTGCCATTTTCGATGCCAAAACACTCGGTTTTTGAAGGCAAATCCGCGCATAGATCGCCTTTGAGTTCAACCTGCGGGAGGGTCTCCAACTCAGTTAAAACACACCCAAAACATACAGGGCGCGGCGGGGGTCTGGGTACGATTCACTTTATTTTGCCATCCTTATAGCGGCGGGGCTGAGAGGTGACCACATATGGGAACTGGTGCGAAAATTCTGGTTGTGGACGATGAACTGGAAAGCCTGAAACTCATTGGGCTGATGTTACAAAGACGTGGGTACGAGATCTCTGCCGCTCGATCCGGCCAACAGGCGCTGGAAAAAGCAGTCACCGAAAACCCCGACCTGGTGATCCTGGATGTGATGATGCCGGATATGGACGGCTTTGAGGTCTGTCGCCGTCTGCGGGCCGATCCGGCCACTGCCGATCTCCCCATCATTATATTCACCGCCAAAACGATGGTGGATGACAAAGTAACCGGTTTCCAGGCAGGGGCCGATGATTATCTGACCAAACCTGTCCATCCGGAAGAGCTAGCCTCCCGCATCGAGGCCGTATTACTCCGCACATCAGGGCGCCGGGCTGAGGAAAAAGCGCCCATGAAAGCCAAACTGATCGGGTTCATCGGCGCCAAGGGCGGCGCGGGCACGACCACTCTGGCTATCAACATTGCTGCAGCACTGGCCGATGGACCGGCCCGAGAAAAACGTATCATTCTGGCCGAAATGCAGGATGGTATGACAACTGCTGGCCTCCAATTGGGGTTACGGCATCCCGGCACAATGGTCAATCTGCTGCAACATTCTGTGGAAGAGATAGATGCCCGCCTTGTCGAAGCGCAATTGGAAGAACATCGCTCTGGTGTGTGGGTGTTGAGCGGCTCCAGCGATCCACCGGGGATCGCTCCCGTTGTCACTTCCCGCTATGCCGAACGCATCATCCATCATCTAGGGGCCATGGCTGACTATCTGCTGATTGATCTGGGGGTAGGATTGAGTGAAAAGAACCGTTTCATTCTATCCAAGTGCGACCGTGTAGTTGTAGCAACCGAGCCTCAGCGGGTTGCTCTCGTCCTGGCCGGCGCTCTGCTGGAAGCAATGGACACAACGCTCGGCATCCCCCGCCACCGGATTAGCATAGTGCCGGTCAACAAGGCACCTTCTGCCTTTACGATGACCAAGGATGCTATCGAGGGCCTGTTACAACATGACGTGGCGGGGGTCGTGACACCGGCTCCGGAGATGGCTTTCCAATCGGCAGAGCGAGGAATCCCGATGGTGATGGCACAACCTATGTCTTTGGTCGCTCAACAGATTCGTGCCATTATGGAGAAGACGATCCAGTTCTAATGTTGCGGCCTTCCATTGCACATCCTTGGGACGTTTCGCCAGCCGAAGCGCGAGCAATCCAAGAGAGATTGCGGGTCCACGTTCGTGCTATGCCTCTGGAGAATCCGCCGCATACCATCGCCGGCGTGGATGTCAGCGTTAAGGGCAAACGCTCGCGGGCGGCCATTGTGATACATGAATACCCCACCCTGACGCCGGTCCGGGCATGCACCGCAGAGATGAACATACCCTTCCCATACGTGCCTGGATTGTTGGCCTTCCGAGAAGTACCGGTCGTTCTGAGGGCACTGGAAGGGGTATCTCCACTTCCGGATGTGCTGATGTTCGATGCTCAAGGGTTGGCCCATCCTCGACACTTTGGGTTGGCCTGTCACTTGGGTGTCCTGCTGGACCTTCCTGGCATTGGATGTGCCAAATCCCATCTGTGGGGTCAATACACACTGCCGGGGGAGCGGAAGGGAAACTGGACTCCTTTGATGGACGGGGAGGAGATCATCGGGGCGGTGGTGCGCACGCGCGACCGGGTACGACCGGTGTTTGTCTCCGTTGGCCATCGTGTGGACCTGGAGACCGCGATTGACCTGGTGTTGCGCTGTACCACCCGCTATCGTCTGCCGGAGCCAATCCGTCAAGCGCACCGTGTGGCCGGTGGTACCGTCAAGCTCCCCTTTCCCGTTGAGCAGGTTTTTGGCTGAACAAGTCTCCGATTAACCCGATATGAAAGTAAAAACAGTCCAAACAACGAACGAGTACCTGCTCCCTGAAGCCATTGCCCACGCTGCGGAGATCCTCCAGGCATCACACTATGCCGTTGCCCTGACAGGCGCTGGGATCAGCACCGCCTCTGGCATCCCGGATTTCCGTTCGCCGGGCAGTGGGATGTGGGAACGCTACAACCCGATGGAGGTTGCCTCCATCCAGGCATTTCGATTGTCGCCGGAAAAATTCTACGCCTGGATCCGGCCATTGGCAAATCTTTTGTGGACGGCCCGGCCCAACGTGGGACATGAAGCCCTGACTGTCCTGGAAGCCGCTGGATACCTCAAGGTGATTATCACACAAAACATTGATGGTCTGCATCAAACAAGCGGCACCCACGAAGTGTTGGAACTACATGGCCATTTTCGAGAGGCAACGTGCGTGCGCTGCTACCGGTCCGTCCCTTCGGGAACTTTGATGCCCACCGTCCTTGCCGGGAGTGTACCGCGTTGTCCTGTCTGTGGCGGGGTGATGAAGCCCAACGCGATCCTATTTGGCGAACAATTGCCCATCCGGGTACTCAACGCTGCCATCGCCCACATCCGACGGGCCGACGTGTTGCTGGTCGCCGGCTCTTCATTGGAAGTGATGCCGGCCGCCCAATTGCCGTTGGAGGTGCACGAGCGAGGGGGACGTCTGATTGTCATCAACCTCACCTCGACCTATGTAGACGAATTGGCCGATATCGTCATTCACGCCGACGTGACCGACGTACTGCCGCGCATTGTGCAGTATGTGACCGGAAGGAGCCTATGACAACCTCAACACCAGTGAGTGAAGAGACCTCAAAAAACGAAGGCCATGAACGGACTGCCAAACTGGAGCGCTTGATCGAGATCAGCCGCTCGCTGAATTCTACCCTCAGCTTGCGTCCCCTGCTCCGCCAGATAGTACTGGCTGCACAGGAGATCACCGATACCGAAGCGTGCTCCATCCTGCTGCTGGACCGTCACAGTGGGCAGTTGCACTTTGAAGAGGCGACCAATCTCCCCGGCATACATTCGATCATTGTGCCGATCAAGGGCAGTGTGGCCGGATGGGTGGTACGCACCGGCAAACCCTTGATCGTCGAGGATGCGCAGAACGACCCCCGTTTCGACTTCTCCAGCAAGGCCGACGCGCAATCCACCTTCACGACTCGCTCGATCCTGGCGGTACCCCTCAAGGCCCGTGAAAACGTGATCGGCGTTCTGGAAGCCATAAACAAGATCGGTGAAGGACAATTTACTTCCACGGATTGCGAACTGTTGAGTGTATTGGGGGACCAGGCCGCTGTGGCGGTCCAAAACGCATTGTTGTTTCAACAATCGGACCTGATCGCGGAGATCGTCCACGAGATGCGTACCCCGTTGAACTCGGTGATTGCTTACGCCGACTTGATGCAGCGCCCCACTGTCACCCTCGATCAGACCCGGCAATTTGCCGCTATCATCCAAAGCGAAGCGAAGCGCATTGTCGAGATGACCAACAATTTTCTGGACTTGGCCAGATTGGAATCGGGACGGGCTTCGCTGGCACACAGTCCGGTGGATGTTGTCACCGTTGTTCATATGTCGGTCAACGTCGTCCACGCCCAGGCAGAGGAACGACAGATCACCTTGTCCATAGAAGTTCCTTCCACTCCACTGATGGTGATGGGAGATGCCCAGCGCCTCCACCAGGTTCTACTCAACCTCTTGAGCAACGCGATCAAGTACTGTCGGCCTGGCGATCAGGTGCGTGTCGTTGCTCGTCGAGACGATACGTGGGTATTGGTCAGCGTGGCCGATACCGGCCCCGGCATTCCCCCGGATGCTTTACCCAGCATTTTCGAGCGATTCTATCGGGTCCCTGGCACCGAAAAAGCGTTTGCGGGAACCGGTCTGGGGCTGACCATTGCCCATCAGATCATCGAGGCTCACGGCGGAGAGATCACCGTCGAAAGTCAGTTGGGGGAGGGGACAACGTTCACGTTCCGAATTCCGGCTTCTCGATATACAGAATAAAGGAAGGTGATGTTGGTTCAGTTTTACCGCTCACCGAAAGGCTTGACCGGCATAGAAAATAAATTATTCATTACCCGACATCTGAACGCAGATGATGCAGATTCACCGCAGATTGACGCTGATTTGACCGGACTGTGGGGCCAGCATAAGGTATGTTTGAGAAAATGTAAGTTATTCGATGGGTACAAACGGGCAATGTCAACCAGGAACGGGTTTATGCGTTGCTGTACTTATACTCTCCCGCTCGGCGAGAGAGGGCCGGGGGAGGGTGGGGGAGGTGTGAGTAGTCGTGGTGGAAATTTCTTCAGAATTACGTGACCAGTTATTGTGTTACCAACGGAATGAGATCACCGAGCATCTCATTTATGCTCGATTGGCAAAGGCGATTCTATCCGCGGAAAATCGGCGTATTCTAGAGCAGATTTCTCAGGATGAACTGCGACACTATCATCTGTGGAAAAAGCATACCGGACAGGATGTGCCCCCCGATCGCTGGGGAATTTTCAAATACTATTGGATTAGCCGTCTGTTTGGTTTTACTTTCGGCGTCAGGTTGATGGAGGGGGGCGAACAGAATGCCCAGAGGAATTACGCCTTGCTGCGGGATGTGCTCCCGGAAGCCGAGCAGATCATCCGCGAGGAGCAGGAACACGAACAGATGTTGATCGGCTTGCTCGACGAAGACTTGTTGCGTTACGTCGGCTCCATTGTGCTAGGGTTGAACGACGCCTTGGTGGAGCTGACCGGTGCGTTGGCCGGGTTGACCCTCGCCCTGCAAGATACGAAGCTGATCGCATTGACCGGCTCGATTACCGGGATAGCCGCTTCACTCTCTATGGGGGCTTCAGAGTATCTTTCTACCAAAACCGAGGTGGCCAGTGGGGATGGAGAGATAGTCAAAAACCCCTTGCGTGCCTCGCTCTACACTGGGGTGGCGTATATTCTCACAGTAGTGTTGTTGATCTTGCCCTATTTGGTGTGGCAGAACTTCTATCTCTGTTTGGGATTCACGTTGGTCACGGCGGTGATGATCATTGCGGTTTTCAACTACTATATCTCGGTAGCCAAAGGCGTCTCATTCCGGAGTCGTTTTTTAGAGATGGCCGGGCTTAGTCTCGCTGTCGCGGCGTTGAGTTTCCTGGTAGGGTTCCTGCTGCGCACGGTATGGGGGATTGAGGTCTAAAGGCGCTCGATTGAGGGAGAGCGAGGCTCTAATGTACAACGTATGTGTCCGATCATAGCGGAAGAAGGAACGCCAGTATCTTCATGATCGGTGGAAAATCGGGATGCAATTTGCCTACACGCCTTACATTATTCCTATTGGAATATCGGTCGTTGTCTCTGGTGCGTTGATGATATGGGGGTACCGCCGTATTCCTGCACCGGGAGCGGGTTGGTTTACCCTGTTGATGCTCTCAGCTTTTCTGTGGAGTGTGTTCTATGCCCTGGAGATAGTCAGCACAGACCTACCTACGACGCTTTTATGGTCGAAGTTGGAGTATCTAGGGGCCGTGATGATGGCAGGGGAATGGGTGGCGCTGGTCTTGACCTATACCGGTCGGGGAGAGTGGCTCACGACCCGCAATTTGGCCTTGTTGTTTGCTATTCCAGGCATTACGTTGATTCTGGCCTGGACGAACGAATATCACGAGCTGATCTGGGTAAATGTGAGCTTGAAGGAGGGTATCCCGTTCAACGCTCTCCAATTCACACCTGGTTACTGGTATTGGGTCAATATTTTGTATTCCTATTTGCTCATGATATTCGGCGTGGTTTGGCTGATCTTCTCTTTGGGCTGGGCAACTCAGTTGTACCGGCAGCAGATCTTCTTCTTGTTGCTGTTCTCTCTGTTGACCTGGGTGGGCAATCTGGTTTATATCGTTGGCCTGACGCCGTATGGTATTGATTTGACTCCCCTCACGTTTGCGCTGAGTGGTTTGTTGATTGCCTGGGGCCTGTTTCGATACCGGATTCTGGATATCGCACCGGTCGCGCGGGATGTGATCGTCGAAAATATGCAGGATGGTGTCATTGTCTTGGATCCCCAAAGTCGCGTGGTGGATTTAAATCCTGCGGCCCGGTCGCTGATTGGACGAGAAGTATCCGAGATCATCGGTTGGCCGGTTTTCCAATTCCTGTCCCATTGGCCCGCTCTGGAGGAATTGTGTCACCAGCAATCCGAGTGGAGTGAACCTGGGGTGCAGATAGATCTGCCGTTGGAGAACGATAGAGTTGGGGAACGCATCTTCAACTTGCGGGTTTCTCCATTGCGTGATAATCGGGGGCGTTTAACCGGTCGGGTGATGATTTGGCGCGACATCACAGACGTCCGTCGGGCTGAGGAGGAGTTGCGCAAGCTTTCGCGGGCAGTAGAACAGAGTGGCAGTGCGATCATTATCACTGATCTCGATGGATACATCGAATTCGTCAATCCGGCATTCACACAGATCACCGGGTACACTCTCGAGGAGGCGATTGGACAACATACACGCTTGCTCAAGTCAGGGGAACACTCGCCTGAGTTCTATCGCGAATTGTGGGAGACGATTGGGCGGGGCGAGGTCTGGCATGGAGAGATGATCAACCGCAAGAAAGATGGTCGCCTCTATTGGGAGGCGGCCACGATCTCCCCCGTCAAAGATGAAGAGGGCCGGATTACTCACTACCTGGCGATCAAGGAAGACATTACTGAGCGGAAGAGGATCGAGGCCGCATTGGTGCAGGAGCAACTCAAGAGCGAAGAATTGTTGCGTAACATTCTTCCTGCCGCGATTGTTGATGAGATGAAGGAGCATGGCCGAGTGGAGCCGGTGTTCTTCGAGTCGGCCTCGATTATGTTCACCGACTTCGTCAACTTCACTGCCACAGCGGAGCTTATGGAGCCGAAGGCCTTGGTGGACAATCTGGATCGCTATTTTACGGCCTTCGATATAATAGTTGAGAAATACGGACTAGAGAAACTCAAGACCATCGGTGATGGGTATATGTGCGTCAGTGGGGTGCCGGTTCCCAAAGACACCCATGCTGTTGACGCCGTGCGGGCGGCTATAGAGATACTGGATTTCACCAAACAGGAAAAGGAGAAGCGACAGCAAGCCGGACAACCGTATTGGGAAGTGCGCATCGGCATCAGCAGCGGTCCGGTCATCGCGGGGATCATCGGGTGGCGGAAGTACGCTTATGATGTGTGGGGAGATACGGTTGTGGTGGCCTCTCGGATGGAATCATCCGGTGTGACAGGGCGGGTGAACATCTCCAAGAGTACCTATGAGTTGGTGAGGGGGCAGTTTGATTGTACATATCGCGGTGAGGTGTATGCTAAGCACAAAGGGAAGATCGCGATGTATCTCGTAAACAGCCCACCAGGTTCGTTGCCCTCCGTAGATGATGCCCGAATTGCAACTACTCAGGCTGCTTCTGTTAGCAATTGAAATGAGTGTGTTTCAACTGAGTTGGAGACCCTCCCGCAGGTTGAACTCAAAGGCGATTT
>CAZXVB010000028.1:0-15233 GCA_964643875.1 uncultured Anaerolineales bacterium
ATAAAGCGACTTTGAGTTCAACCTGCGGGAGGGTCTCCAACTCAGTTGAAACACATCGAACTGTTTTAGACATTCCACGCAGGCAAAAGGACTTAAACTGCCTTGTCGGGTGTCAGGTGCCTCGAAGCCAGGCTCTCTGTGAAGCAGATCATGATAGGTAGATTTCGCCGTATGACAGGGGCTCTCTTCAACGGCTGAGGTTGCCGTTCTATCGCGAGGCCACTGCAGTGTTGTGTTCCCCGCCGTAGTGTCAGCATTTTAGCAGAGGAGGGGGTTCTTGGCAACTGAATTTCCTGGGAGCAAGCTTAAAACACAGCCCTTTTTAAGATAACGAAGGGAAGTGCGCTGCAGTGGGGCGTTGCCCTCATATATGGGGGTGAAATGCAGCCCTCCCCCCGTATCTATGGGTATTTGGTATTTGTAGAGGCGTTAGAGCAGGACGGAGATAAAAAGTAGCGAGGTTAGAATTGGCTAACTGTGGCAAATTGTTAGCTAATGAGGATTTGTGTCAAGATCGCTACTGAGGAATGGCTGGGCTTCGGTCGGAGACCTCGCCCAACGGCTGTGGAGATCTCGCCCAACGAGGGGGAAGGGGGAGACCCTTTGGTTCGGCCAGGTCTCTGACCGTGGCCGGAAATGGGTAGCCGAGAGCATTGCCTTCGGCTACCCTGAAAGACCGGTCCGGGGGCTTCGGTCGGAGATCTCACTTCAAGCCAGCACCGGTTGTACTTGAGAAGGAGGTAACTCGGGAGATGGTTCGTCTGCATCTTGTTTGCGGAGCACGATGGTGGTCGTATCCTCGGCATCATCGCGATTGGCGTCAATCCATACTGTGTCTCCGTCTCCAAACTGCCCGGATAAAATTGCATCTGAAAGGGGATCCTCGACACGGTGCTGGATCACTCGCCGGAGTGGCCGAGCGCCGTATTCCTCGCTGTATCCTTCTTTGATTAGCAGATCGGTGGCTTGTGTGCTGATTTCCAGTGTTATATGGTGCTCGGCCAGGCGTTGGCGCACTTTGCTCAACTCGAGTTGTACGATCTGTGCCAGGTCATCCCGATTGAGGGCTCGAAATACGATCACGTTATCCACTCGGTTGATGAACTCTGGCCGGAAGAGCCGTTTCAGTTCGTCCATCAACTTCTTGCGCATTTGCTCGTATCTCTGAGAACGTTGGGTTGCTTCATTGCCCTGGTCGGCGTTGAAAGGGATGCCGAAGCCCAGGGTGGATTCTCGACGGATCAAATCTGCCCCAATGTTCGAGGTCATGATGATGATCGTGTTGCGGAAGTCTACCTCACGTCCACGGGCGTCGGATAGGCGCCCCTCTTCCATAATCTGGAGCAGCATGTTAAAGGCTTCGGGATGGGCTTTCTCGATTTCGTCGAAGACGACAATCGAGTATGGCCGACGGCGGATGGCTTCGGTCAGTTGTCCGGCGTCGTCGTAACCGATGTAGCCGGGAGGTGCTCCAACCAGGCGGGCCACGGTATGGCGCTCCATGAATTCCGACATATCCAGTTGTAGGAGGGCGTCTTCACTGCCAAACATAAACTCGGCCAATGCTTTGGCCAGTTCGGTTTTTCCTACACCTGTTGGGCCCAGGAAGATGAAGGAGCCAATGGGCCGGCGGGGGTCTTTCAGCCCGGCCCGTGCGCGTCGCACGGCGCGGGCCACGGCGCTGACGGCTTCGTCCTGTCCCACGATACGGCGGTGAATTTCTTTTTCCATTCGGAGTAGTCGTTTGGTTTCATCATCCTGCAATTGGGTGAGCGGGATGCCTGTCCACATCGAGACCAACTCGGCCACGTCTTCCGAGCGCACTTCCAAATTGTCCTGGTCCCACTGATCACGCAATGTCTCCAATTGAGATTGGAGTTCGGTTTCCTGGATGCGTAGTGTAGCGACGTCGTGCAGCCGTTTCTCGGCCATCGCTGTTTCCCGTTCTTGTTGTACAGACTTTAGGCGGGCGAACAGTTCCCGTAAGCTTTGTGCGTGAGGGCTTTTGTACATCCGTACCCGTGAGGCGCTCTCGTCGATCACATCAATTGCTTTGTCGGGCAAGTAACGGTCGGAAATATAGCGAGCGGATAGGTGTGCTGCGGCTTCCAGGGCTTCGTCGGTAATGCGCAGTTTGTGGTGCTGTTCATACGCCGACCGGATGCCTCGGAGAATTTCGATGGTTTCTTCAACGGTGGGTTCTTCCACGAGCACCGGTTGGAAGCGGCGCTCCAAGGCGGCGTCCGATTCGATGTGCTTGCGGTATTCCTCCATCGTCGTGGCCCCAATACATTGGAGGTTCCCCCGTGCCAGGGCCGGTTTGAGTATGTTGGCGGCATCTACCGATGAGCCGGCAGAACCGGCTCCCACCAGCATGTGGACTTCATCAATAAAGAGGATACTGTTGCTGTTTTGGAGTTCTTTGATGACTTTCTTGAGGCGTTCCTCGAATTGTCCCCGGTACATTGTCCCGGCGACCAGGGAGCCGACATCCAGTTGAAGCACGCGCTTGTCGGAAAGTTGCCCTGGTGTTGCTCCACTGACGATCCGTTGAGCCAATCCCTCGACGATTGCCGTCTTTCCAACCCCCGGTTCACCGATCAGGGCTGGATTGTTCTTGGTTCGCCGGGCCAGGATTTGGATCACACGTTCAATCTCTTTCTCCCTGCCGATGACCGGGTCCAACTTGTGTTGTCTGGCCAGTGCGGTCAGATCTATAGCCAACTGATCCACGACCGGTGTTTTCGTCCGGCGAGACGTCTGACGAGGTGCTTCGGTTGCTTGTTGAGTAGAGACCGGTTGTCGTTGGAGGATGTCGTGCGTCACTCGTCGAATCTGCTTGCCGGTGATGCCCAGGTGATTGAGGACTTCCAAGGCAGTCCCTTCGCCCTGCCGGACCAGGGCCAGGAGAATGTGATGGGTATCTATTTGTGGGTCTCCCTGTCGCTTGGCTTCTTCACTGGCCAGTTCCAGCACTCGCTGTGTACGGGGAGTCAGGCCAATCTGCGCATTGAGGAGGATGGAACGGCGGCGGATCGTGCTCAGACGCTCAACCCATTGTTGTACATCGCCAGATTGGACTCCTAGGCCCCGTAGGACCCGGCTGGCTATTCCTTGTTCTTCTCTCAACAGGCCCAATAGAATGTGCTCAGTGCCTATTTGAGCGTGATTCATACGTTCAGCCTCTTCTTGGGCCAATTTGAGTACCCTGCGGGATGCACTGGTGAAAAATCGCATTAGCTTGTCCACAATTCTTTGATCCTCCCTACCCCGTCGCTGAACGCAGTGCTGTCTTGCTGTTTAAATGTTTGCCCGAAAAGCAAACAACTAAGCGTCTACTGAGAAGATACATCCGTTTCACGTGTCTGACGTTCTGACGTATTGGTCGCTACCGTTGCCAGGGTGGTATCCGGCGGCGATTGTTCTTGCGCCAGCATCATCTGCCAATCTTGATCCAGGTACTGGCCCTGGGCGACCTGTTTGAGGCTCAAAGCGATCCGCCGACGGGCGGCATCCACCCCAATTACTCGCAAAGTGACGATTTGATGTAGTTGGACCACGTCGCGGGGGGAGACGACGGGGGCATCGTCCAACTCGGAAATGTGAATCAGGCCCTCGATGGCCTCGTCGCCAACGATGCGGGCGAATGCCCCCCACTTGGTCAGACGAATGATCTCCCCTTCCACTAACTGGCCTTCCTGATATCGCTCCTCGATAGTTTCCCACGGGTCAGGTTCCAGTTGTTTAAGGCTCAGGGCGATTCGTTTTCGCTCTTTGTCCACGTTCAATATATATACTCTGACTTCCTGGCCGACTTGCACGACTTCCTGAGGATGAGAAATCCGCTGCCATGACATTTCAGAAAGGTGGACTAGTCCATCTATCCCACCGATGTCTACGAAGGCCCCAAAATTGGCCAGGTTGGTCACCGTGCCGGTGCAAATGTCTCCGGCAGTTAGTTTTTCTAAGAGATTCGCTTGCATTTTGCGCCGTAATTCCTGATGAGCAGCGCGTTCGGAGAGTATCAGCCGGTTGCGATCCTGATCCACCTCGATGACTTTCAATGGAATGGTGGTGTTGACCAGAGAAGACCAGCGAGCGCCACTTTCGTTCGCTTCCCTGGAGGGACTGCTTGTGTTACGGCGGGTGTTCAACTGAGATCCTGGTACGAATCCACGTAGTCGTCCCATCTGGACGATGACTCCACCTTTGTTGTATCCGGTGACCAGACACTCGATCACTTGCTGTTCCTGGAGCAATCGTCGGGCCTTTTCCCAATCTTGTGCTGCCTGGGCACGGGAGAGAGAGAGTTCGATATCGTTGATTTCCTCATCCACGCGGACTACGTATACGAGAATCTCGTCCCCTTCCTGAAGTGTCTCTCGCTCTTGTGGGGAGAGTCGCGCCAGGTCGTGTTCTGGAACGATCCCTTCACACTTTGCGCCGACATCTACGATGATGCCATTGGGAGAAACGCGCACGATTACCCCGCGTGTGATTGTCCCTCGTTCTAAGTGATGGCAGTCAAGATAGTTTTCCAAAAGCATCGCCATCGGGTTGTCCTGGCTTTCCATAGCGGATTCCTTCAGTGAAAGTGGATCACCTGTCATGATCTGCTCCGTTATGTTGAGTTGAAATCTACCGGAATGCTGTACAGGGCAACCGGTTCTAATCGCTCAAGATCTAGCGTTGAAGATAGTTCAATTATAGACGGTTTGGCGATAATCGCAAGCCTTCATATCCGATATAAGGTGGCTGTCACTGCAGTGGACAACGCTCGTGCCTCAGGCGTGTGTCGCGCGGATGACTAAGGTGTCGGTCAGCGGGTCAGCGTTTGCAACACGATGGTCGTCAATGGCCCTCATCGCCGCTCCCACGCGACCGGCGTTCCATCCGGGTGAGAATTTCTCGCTCGTATCCCTGTCCCTTGGGATGGAACCAGCCGCCCTCTACCCCTTCTGGCAGGTATTGTTGTTCCACCCAGCCTTTGGGGTAGTCGTGGGGGGAGTGGTATGCTTCGTGTTCTCCCAACGTGCGTCGGTAGTGATCGCGCAGCGGCCCGTGGAAGCGGTCGCTCTTGTCCCGTAGATGGAGGGGAACCGGGCCAGCACCGTGGGTTTCGACCTCTGCCCGCGCCTGCCAGTAGGCGCCCACTGCGTTCGACTTGGGGGCTGTGGCCAGGTACAGGGTGGCCATTGCCAGGTGGTACTGACCTTCCGGCATGCCGACACATTCGAAGGCCTGGGCGCACCCATTGACCACTACGATGGCGTTGGGATCGGCCAGGCCGATATCTTCGGCAGCCAGGATGTAGAGCCGACGCAGGATGAAACGCGGGTCCTCTCCCGCGATGACCATTTTGGCCAGCCAGTATAGGGCGGCGTCTGGGTCACTGCCCCGCACGGATTTGATGAAGGCGGAGATCGTGTCGTAATGCTCGTCGCCGCGACGGTCATACTGCAAGGCCCGCTGTTGGATCGAGTCTTCCGCCACACCGAGGGTGATATGAATGTGTCCCTCGGTATCCGGCGGGGTGCTTTCTACTGCCAGCTCCAGTGCGTTGAGGGCCGAACGCGCATCTCCCCCGGCGATACGTACCCAGTGGGCCAGCGCGTCGGCATCTACCTCGACGGCACGCTTCCCGTACCCCCGTACAGGGTCCTGGATAGCCCGTCGCAGCAATGTCATCATCGCCTGCTCAGAAAGCGGGTAGAATTGGAATACCCGGGAACGGGAGACCAGCGGGGCGATGACTTGAAAGTACGGGTTTTCCGTCGTTGCGCCAATCAGTACCACGGTTCCTTCTTCAACATGGGGGAGGAGAGCATCCTGTTGGGCGCGGTTCCAGCGATGGATCTCGTCCACGAGCAGGATGGTGCGCTTTCCATACATCCCTCGCCGGGCGCGGGCCTCTTCGATCACCCGGCGGAGATCGGCAACGCCGGCCAACACGGCGCTGATCGTTTCGAAGTGATTGGCGGTGGTGTGGGCGATGATGGTCGCCAACGTGGTCTTGCCGGTGCCGGGTGGCCCCCAGAAGATCAGCGAAGAGAACAATCGGTCAGTCTCGATAGCCCGTCGCAACAACTTGCCCGGTCCAACGATGTGTTCTTGGCCCACAAACTCGTCCAGCGTCCGAGGACGCATGCGCGCCGCCAGGGGGGCTTCTCGCTCTATTTGAGTTTTCCGACTGTGTTCGAACAAGTCCATATTCGTTTCGATTGGTGAGTGATGGCTTGGGTGTCAGGATAAGTGCAGGATAGGCTCCTATTTCATCAGAAAGCCAATGCCTGGTTTGGCTTGCTTACTGCATGAAGAATGTGTAGGATTCTACCAAGTCGAGGGTCAATGAGGCTACGGTTTGGGGCATAAGGCCGATGCCCAGGCAGACCAGAATGACTGTGGCCAGTACAACCACTGTCCATCCCTTCTCGGCAGAGGGAATTGGGAGTACTCGTCGGTTGAGGGGTGACCGGGGACGATCCAGCAAAACCCAGATCATACGCCAGAAACCGGACATCACGGCCAGACTGGCCCCCAGCAAGACCAACACGAGGCCGATGTGGGTTGGGACGAGGGCGCGGTAGAGTGCCCACCGCCATGCGAAACCAGCGCTAACGGGGAAGCCCACGATGGAGAGACTGCCCATCACCAGTGCAGCTACGCTCCATAGCACACGCCATCCTACACTCCGTAGAGACTGTTGGCGATCGTTGCCGGCATTGCTGGTCTGTATTCCACTCAATCCTGAAGCCAGGGGAATCAGACTGAACGGGCGTATCAACATAGAGAGAAAGATCAACATCACGCCGACTTTGCTATTCAGCCCCAAAGCGATCAACATTGCGCCATTGTCCACCAACACGGCATATCCGATCAACAATCCTAATCGGCGTTGAGCGGTTGCCAAAAGTCCACCAGCGATTATCATGATCAAACCGGCCGTGATGATCACGGATCCGGCCTCGGTCTGCTGGAACATTTGGGGATACTTTTCCAGGAAATCAAGCAGCAAAAACCAGATGGCGTCGTTGTTAACGGTAAGGATGAAGACCCCGGCCAGCGGCAGGCTGTCGCCGATGACAGACAGGATCCATGTATGGAATGGCACAACCCCCAGCAGCAAGGCAAAGGAAAGGATCGTCAATATGCCGGCCGTGCTGAGTAGACTGGTATCGTCCGGTGTGAAGACGTACCGCTCCAACAGCCATTGACTCACCAGCAGGCCTGGTAGCGCCAGAGTCGCAAACGTGAGATAGCGCAGGCTCCCACGTGTGGAGTGGGTGTTTTCGGATTGGAGGGCGAAGACGGAAAGGGCGGCGGCGATCTCGATGAAGAGAGCTGCATAGACAACTGGTCGAATCAGTAAAGCGCCGGTCAACAGGCTGAGCAGCCCCAGCCCGATTGGAAACAACAACGAGCGAGGTGACATACGCCAGGCCACCAAAAAGATGCCTGCCGCTGTAAAGAACAGCATCGCGATGGCGATGCGGTCGGAAGGTTCCACGGTCAACTCCCGACCGAGAATCGTGACCGTCTCTCCCATCGCAATGGTGATGGGTCGTCGGCCCCATAAGCGAATCGGCTGGTCTAGCGGCAGTGTGATCACTGCCATTCCAAGTAAAAAAGCCCCTCCGGTGGCGACCAAGGCGGAAAGGGTTTCCCATCGTAGCAGGATGTAGACTACACCGGCCAACGCGAGGGGCAAAAGCAGTAACAACAACGATCCGGCGATCACGACAGCGACTCCTGTCCTTCTACCATTCCACTGATCGTCTTTGTGTCCGACGATGTCGGGGAAGATGGTGTCGCGGAGGCCATTGTAGCTGCCTGGGCGGCCCGCAAGTACGTTACAGACAGCGCGATCAGGAAACTCACCGCTTCTAACAATCCGGCCACAGCCAGGCTAGGCTCCAGTGCCACATAAAAGAGATCAAATGCTGTCAGGAATGTCAACAGGCCGAATCCGACCGGCACCGGCTCTTCGTTCATTCCCATCATCAAGATGCCCAGGCTGGCCATCAAGTAGCAGGCCAGCGAAATATCCTCTGGAATCTCCGGTAGCGGTATACGCACGGCGGCGGTGTACGCCACGACGCTCACCAAAAGCCCGGCTAGCAGGTAGAAGAAAGTCCGTGCGGACATAATCCAACGTCGCCAACGGCTGGATTCGAGCGGCGGTGTAGGGATCAGGGAAGAGACCCGTCGTTCGGTCAGATAGAACACCATGCAGACTATCCAACCGACCAGCCCCTTGATTACGGCCATCTCCAGGCGGATCAATCGGGTCATCAGCAGGACAACAAAGAAGTATTGAGCAGCCAAGGCGATGATATTCAATCGCCATTCCTGACTAATGAGCAAGATGCTGGCGGTGATGAATATGCCGGCCACTGCCGGCATTGCTGCCAGGAACGACAGACGGGTCAAAAAATCCAGAGTCGGCATTACATTTCCCTCCAAATCATCACGATCAGGAGGAACACCAGGAACGACCAGAGCAGGTCTCCCCTCCCGCTAACCAGCTCATCCACCGGACCAAGGAAAGAACTCCCGCGTCCCAATGCGCTTACTAGTCGCTCGTACAACCAATCCAATCGTAGGAGGTTGTGTAAGGCCTCGGCCAGACGGCCTGATCGGTCGCGTATGGGTGTGTCCCACCAGGCTACACCGCCTCCGAGAACCAGCGAGACCAGCCATATTCCCCAGCCAATCAGGCCTGGTTGAGCCAGTAATGTCATCAGGGTGGGGGTGGTCTCCGCTCCGATCAACAGTGGTGGGTAGAGACCAGCCAGCAGTGAAAGCAGGGCCGGGACTGCCACACCGATAGTCCAGTTGTCGGCGACCGATACGATGGATACGATGAATGTCCATACACGCCGCCAACGAGTGGGAGAATCAGTCTCTTCGAGATATTCACGTTCAGTGGTCGCGACCGGATGAGTGTGTGGGGGCGTCGAAGGGGCCGATTGACTCGAAGGGGATTCGCCGTTTGTGGAGGGTCCGGTGGATGGACTCCCCTGTGGGGTCAACATCCATCGAACCAATGCCGGCACGAGCCAGAAATTCCCCGCCACGATTCCTCCCAGAATAATGCCGTGCCCGTCCAGCGAAGATGGGGATTGCCTCCAACTCGCCATCAGCGAAGCCATGGAGACGAACCCCAGCGTGAGCGGAGTACCCAACAGTGTTGCCGCTCCCGCCAGTTGAAAGGCCGGGCGAAATCGTCGTTCCTTGAGCGTGATGAACCACTTTGCCCATGTTCGCGGGAGTTGGGCCGGCCCACCCAGGTAGAGTGCCGCCATACCCAATGCCCATGCTGCGCCCCCTGACGCGATGGTCGCGAGAGTGTGAGTATTGGAGAGCGCGGCTCCCAGCCACATGATCCCTGTCGTGCTCATAGTGATCCAGGGCCATGCGCCCCGTGGCGACTGGGCCGACCAGGCTAGAAATCCCCCGATGATGATTGTCAAAGCGGCCATGGTGACCCCAATTGCCCCGCCGGGGAACGGCCCCCCTGCCCCCTGGATACCGACCAGTCGGGATAAAAGCCCCCATCCCAGTAGCGGAGTCATAAAAAGTGGCAGCGATAAAGGTTCTTCTAGAGCGATATCTTCCGGTGTCGAGAGATGAAATGGGTATCCCTGAAGGCGGATCAATGCAGCGATTGACCAGATAGCCCATTGCTGATCTGTGGGGGTCATCAAAGACCACAATGTGCTGCTGGCCGTTTCCTGCAAGAAAATTTCACCAATCCAGAGCAGCAGAGTGGCGAGTGTTCCCCATATCCATCCTATGAGCGCCCTACGCACGGTGCCGCCGGCTGTGAGACAGCCGATCATTCGCAAGAGATCGTAGGCTGCCCAACTCAGGATCAGAGTCAACACGTTAGCCGACCATAATGCTGCAGCGGAGATGGTGGTCATTGCCAATACGGTGATCATCCACCGAGAGTGTTGGGCATTGGCCCGGCGCAGATGGGTGAAGAAGGTGCAGACCATTACGATGGTCATTGCCAATACCAGGGGGTGTATATCGGCGTCGAAGCGTAGTTCCACGGTAGCCCCAAACAAAAGGGAAGGTTGCCAAAGCGAAGGAACCACGATCTCCGGTATAGCCCACCGCAGAGGTATGATCAGGACCGTTGTCGAGAGGACGGCCACCAGGGCGACGTAGCGGGCATAGGGGCGCAAGCGAGATGAGAACTGGAAGGCCCACACGCCGCCAGCACCTAACAAGGGCAGGATCAATGACAATGTGAAGATCAACGCCATAAGTGTCTCCGTAGAGTCTTGAGACCCCAGGGCGCTATTCTAACACACAAAAAGCCAGGTTGCAACCAAGCGCTATTCCCCTATTCCCCGTTGCGCCGATGATCGGCGTTACTCTTCCCACTCGCCGGTGAGGCCGGGAATGTGTACGGAAACAACGTCACCGTGGATGTTCACCGTGGCACGAAAGCCGGTCATCCAGAAGGCCGTGCGCAGTTCATCCACATCCAGATTTTCCACTTCCAGGATGCGATCCATATGCTCTATGGCGTGTTCGATGGAGGCCCGGGTGAATGGATTCTCTTCCCCCAGCATTTGGACGACGCCTTCGACGATCACATCCCGCATACTCATTACTCGTTCTTGGATGTGTGCGATGATCTGGCGGTCCACATATTCCGCTTCGACGTGGCGCATGAAATCCCTGTCCGGGATCGCATAGTGAGGGACATCGCCTATGTAAACAGTCTTGACCGGTTCACCCGCTTCGTTGAAGATCAGGTCGGCGAACAATGCCCGCTGTGTTCCAGGGTTCATTTTGCTGCCCCCGCTTTTGTCGAGAGATTGTTATGCCTGGTGGGCTTTTGGAGGAATTGGATGAGCAGGGAGTTGACGATCTCCGGCCTTTCGTAATGCGGGATATGGCCGGCGTCTTCTATGGGATAGAACTCGACCTGTGGTATGATTGCCTGTACCTTTCGATGGGTCTCGAAGGGTATGGTGGCGTCCTCCTGCCCCCAAATGAGCATCACCGGTCGCTCCTGCGTTCCCACAGCAGCGTAGGCCTCGGTCGCGCCGGTGAGCACATCACTGCGTAGCGTGGAGACGAGCGCGTGACGGAAACCGCGATACTGCATCTGCGCCCGATACATGCGGTATGCGTTCTGATAATCGGTAAAGCGTTCCACTTTGTGGAAATCGTCCTTCAGAGTGGAGGCTAACAGGTTTTCTCCCCATACATCCAGCATGAATTCTGCCAGGATGGGGATTTTCAACCATCTGGCTCCGGATGGCAACGCGGTGGGCAGGCCGGCCGGATCTATCAAACAGAGTTTGGCGACTTGGGCGGGATGGCGGGCTGTGAACGTGACGACGATGGCCCCGCCCATCGAAAGGCCGATCAGATGAACCGGCGGGATAATGTTCAGGGCGGTCAGCAGTTCCTGGAGTTGGCGGTCGTACAGATCGTAATCGTAGCGGGTAGCGGGCCGGTCGGAGTACCCTCGGCCGAACAGGTCATACCGCAATACGCGGAATCCGGCCTGTACGAGGGCGGGGAAGGTGGGATCCCACACGTAGTATGGTACGGAGAACCCATGCACCAACACGATCGTCTCTGCCTGGTCAGGGCCGGCTATTTCGTAATGAGTATATCCATCGGAAAGCTTCACAAATTGGCCAGGGGCCATCTGTCGGGTGGCCTCGTTCAACACAGCGGGTTCTGAGTGATAGCGAAACATTCGATCACCTCACGTCTCGGCGGGATGGGGTGGGGGTGTGGTTGCGGGTCGGATAGGTGCTTTGAAGTTGTAGATGCCATCCTGGATGGCGAAACAGGCTCCGCAATCGGTGCAAGAGAGGGAGTCCCTCTCCTTTACCAGAGTAGTTGAGCCGCACACTGTGCAACGGAAGAAGGTTCCTTGGGGCGCTGCTGGCTTGTCGCCGTTATTCTGGGGACGGCAACGCACGAAGACGCTGGGAGTTAACTGCCACCACGCCCCGGTGGGTTGGCACAGGCGGTCTAGCGCCACCAGCCAAGGGGTGGGGATGAACTTTTTCAACACATCCCAGCGAAAGTGGGAGACGGTTCGGCGGGCTTCCACTGCGAGGCCGACGGCTGCTAGTTGGGTTTGTATCCAGGCGGGGTGGAAGTCGAAATTCAGGGGAACAAATTCTACGGGGTCCCGGTCGAATGGGGACCACGATTGTCGGCGGGCCAGGTAGCGCACGATGGCCTTGAGGTTCTGCTTGTTGGCGAATTCTAGCACCAATGTACCTTCCGACGACAGGATGCGTGCGATTCCCTGGAGTACGGTCGGTACGTCGGCGGCGTGATGCAGGACGCGGACCATTGTCACCGTGTCGAACAGTCCGGAGGCGAATGGTAAGCGGTAGAAATCGGCTGCCACGTATACGTACCGAGGAGAGCCGTTGTCTCCTGCTGTTCCCCAAATTTCCTGGGCCTGACGCAGTTGCGAGAGGGCGTAATCACAAAAGATTACCTGGTCATAGCCACTGTAGAGATCCACCAGCCGGCCATATCCGACCCCGATTTCGATCAACCGTTTTCCGGTGGGGGGCAAGAGGTGGCGAAGGGCGATCCGCTCCACGGCGTCCTCGTATTCGCGATTGGCTCCCCAGAACTCCGTTCGGTAGGCAGAGCCTTCGTAATCGCAGATGGGAGGTGTTGTTTCTGGCATTGCTTGTGTTTCTTTTGTCATTGGCTCGTAACTGTTCAGGCTACTTCTGTTCTGGACCCTGGCAAATTTTAGCCAGAACGCAGATTAACGCTGATTTTCGCAGATGAGCATTAAATATCTTAAGAAATCTGCGTGCGTAGCCTGCGTTAATCTGCGTCCTATATGAAAATTATCAAGCTTTTTGAAATTTGCCAGACTCCAGTTCTGTTAACGATTGAAATCGCCTCTGGAGGGCTTACAGCCAGCTTTGGCTCCTCAAGCGCGGTTTCAACCGTCGGCCTGAGGAGTAAGATTGTCTCTCTGATAGCGCGTTGGGTTGTGCTCGATTCCGATCGGCCGGCTGGCTCATGGGAGGAAAATTCCGTCCGGCAGGCTTTCTACTTGTTCTTTCACCGGCCGGATTGCGCCGCGCAACTCATCCACGACCGGATTCAGGCCGGATTCTCCCAGGTTGATGTGGATCGGGACCTCCATTTGGATGGGCACCACCTGGTTGACCGGCACGGTCATTTGCACGGGGATGGTTTGGCTGACCGGCACAGTCATATTCAGGTAGACCGGGAGGTGCATACCGGCGGGCAAGGAGAGGGATACGTACCCGTTGATCACGCCGCCGCCGCCGGGCAGGTTGAACTGGGCCGGGAGAGCGGTCAACGGCACGGGTTGTTGCAATATCACCTCGGTACTTTGTTGCAAGGGCAAGTCGAATTGAATGGGCATTGGTTGATTGAGGGGCAGGTCGAACTGGATAGGGATCGGTTGGTTGATGGTGATTGTTGTATTTATGCTAGCTTGCCCTAGCCCCACGAAGGCCTGATCGAGGTCATTGATGAACGGTTCAAGTAGGCCGGTTTTGAGCGCGAACGCAGTTTGTAGCGCCGGGATGCTCAACACAAGCACCAGCAAAACCAGAATGAAGTTGGTTATGAACGAAAAAACGATGGCGATCTCGCGGAACGCCTGCCAGAACCGTTTTAATCGTTCTATTCTCGATTCCGAACTTGATGATTCCGAATCTACCATTTTTGAGTGCATCATTTTCCCCCCCAATGTTTTGAGCCACCCAGTCACGGATGACTATGTTTCACGTGAAACAGTTTCTATGTGGTCATTGCGGTTGCGGGCGGAAGGCTTCTTTGATCAGGTGCTCATCGAAAAAACCTCCTGTCTCGCCACGTGTCGCGTACCGGTAGACCGCCGCCACGTAAATTCCATTCAGCGTTGAGCTGATCAATCCCAGCAAGACAATTGCCATCGCAGTCAGCAGAATAACAATTGTCCCCAGCCACACCGCGTGGTACGAAAAAGCCAGGATCGCGATTGCAACAAATGGCAATGTGATCGCCACACCCAGGAAGCCGAAAAGTGCCCCCAGGCTAAAGTTCCCTACGATCTGTTCGCCCCACGTCTTCCGAAGCAAATTTGCACTGCGTCGGATTGCTTCCAGTGGCCCAACCCCTTCGATCACCAGAACGGGGACGACCAGATAGGTCGCCAGGTTCCACGCCAGCCCCAATATGGAGGAGGTGATCCGCCCCAATGTTTTACCACGCTCCGAAAGCCAGCGCAAAATCATACCCACGGTAGCAGCGATCAAGGCGTATCCCAGGATGGCCCCAATGTGTTGCCAGGCGATACGGAATCCATCCCGTACGGTGGGGTCGCCACCTTCCAATCGGATCGTTGCCGCGCCCACCAGAGCCGCATTGGAGAAAATGATCACGAAATACTGGACAGTATAGAACAACAGGCCCACGACGAGGCCGAACACCCGGGCATGGCCTTTTAAAAGGGCATCGAAGAAGCCGGCCAGCAACATTGGAAAAGCGAAGCTCAACGTCACCACAATCACGCCAATTCCGGATACAATGGGGAATATAACGAGTTCCTTGTCGGCCCGCAATACGGATGCACTGGCCTTGACTAACTCCCAACTGTTTCGAATGCGCTTAAACATATGTCACCCTCCTTAATCCTCGACAACCGTTAACGGCGGCTTGTGTTGAACTTTCGTCTGCACGCATGGCGTGGTCAGTTGAGCGGCCATACCTGTTCCCTTTTGGATGTATCGCAATACTTTGCTACAATATTGTACACGTCATCCCCTTATAATGCAAGCAGTTGTTGCTTTCTCAACTTTTTCTATTTGGCACAAAGTGGTATTTTGTGCGATAATATGGACATTCAGCGGCAGGAGCTAAAGCTGGCTGTTCACCTGTGTGGACGCTCGGCTGCAAGCCCTTTGGATAGAGGCGATTTCAATCGCTAAGAAGTAGCCTGAGCAGTTACGCAATAACCAACAACACGTCTGGGAACACTGCTGGACATTGACCCGTTAGGAATGCAACTCAGAATAAATTAAGGAGCAAAATACTGAACATGGACAGTACGCAGGAAGTCGAAACGGCAGAAATATTAGCGGAGTCCAGATCTAAGGTGACTGGCCGCCAGCGTAAATCACCTCGTTTGCCCCGGGGGCGTGTAACGATCTTCCCCAATTGGTGCAAGGGATGTGATTTGTGTATCGAGTTTTGCCCGACCA
>CAZXVB010000029.1:0-14934 GCA_964643875.1 uncultured Anaerolineales bacterium
CCCTGTTTTAGCCCCAAAGTGGCTCGGTCAGGAGACCTCGCCCAACGTTAAGGTGGTAACGTGATCGGTTTGTTGTGATCGATCTCCGGCCCTGTGCATGGGCACTCGGTCGAGAGGTCAACCGTATCTCTCTTGTTCCAACCGAGCGTGCAGGTGTGCCAGTGCGTCGGCGGCCTGTTCCAGGCGTATGCGGAGCCGCAAGAGCGTGACGTAGAGCAAGGTAAATGCACCAATGGAGACCAATAGGGTATGAACCATTTTGGGGACGAGTGCCATTCCTTCACCGCCGGTCAGGATGTCGGGGTGGATCGTGCGCCACCAGCGAATTGCAAACCACGAAAGAGGTACCGTGACGAACGCGACGATCCCATAGACGGCGGCAAAGCGGGCTTTTTGCTCCGGGTTCTCAATGGCTCCCCGCAGCATGATGTAGGAGACATAGAGCAACAATTGAATGGCGGAGATTGTCAAACGGGGTTCCCACGTCCAGTACGTTCCCCAGACTGGCCTGGCCCACAGAGAGCCGGTGACCACGGCCATCGTGATGAAGGTCAGGCCGATTTCCACCGAGGAGAGCGCCAGGATGTCCCACCGGCGCTCTGCGCGGGCCAGGTAGACGATCCCCGCCAGGAAGGTGACGAAGAAGCCAAAGAATCCCACCCAGGCTGAGGCGACGTGGAAATAGAAGATCCGTTGGATGTCTCCCATCGTAGCCTCGCGGGGAGCGTAGAGAAACACCATCCCCAGGGCCGTCAATATGGCGATGGTTGTCAACGCAATCAGGATGAGGCCCATACGGTCGGTATGTGATGTGTGCATATCTTTCTCCAACTCCAGAGTCACACTATACAACGTAATCGAATGTGAGGACGGAGACGGCGATGATGACCAGGTCATACACCACCAGCAGGCGGACCCATCCGCCGATCTCGGCCCATGTACCGCCTTCGATCAGGTTGCCGGTCGCCTGCACGGCGGCGATGAGCACCGGCACGACCAATGGCAGCAGCAGGATAGGAAGCATCACTTCTCTGGCGCGGGTGTTGACGGCAATGGCGGCCAGGAGTGTGCCGACGGCCGTATACCCCAGAGTTCCCAACGCCGTGATGACCAGGATGTCGCCCTGCAACAATGGGGTATCGAACAGGGCCGCGAAAAGTGGCAGCAGGACGAGTTCGACGATAGAGATGAAAGCCAGGTTGCCGATGGCTTTGCCGAAAAAGATGGCGCTCCGGTCCACCGGCGCCAACAGGAGACCATCCATACAACCGGCCTGCTGTTCCCGCGTCAGGGAGCGGCTGAGGCCCAGGGTGCCGGCGAAGGCGATGGTGGCCCACAGGACACCCGGAGCGGCCGCTCTCGCCATATCTCCCCGCAGGTCCAGGGCGAAACTGAAGATCAACAGGGCCAGCACGGAAAAGACGAGCATAGCACTGATCATCTCACGGGTGTGCCACTCGGCGACCAGGTCTTTGTAGACGATGGCTCCCACCTTGCGGCAAAACCCGGCCCACTCGGATGTCATTTTGCGCTCTCCTTCCGTTTCCGTGTCCTGGCCGGTTGGCGGGCGGCACGCGCCATTTCGATCACCCCATCATCGGCGATGGGATAGAACCGCCGGCAACCTTCACAATGGAAAGCCCCATCGCGGCGGGACAATTGATGGCGACAGACAGGACAACGCAGAATCTGGGGCAAAGGGCGTACCGACCCACCGCGCGGTTCTCCCGATTTGATGGCCCATGCCAGGTCGTAATGTGTCTGCCAGGGACGCACGCGGATGTCCTCCAGCGGGAACGAGCGCAGGACGTTGCCGAAAGCCTGGCGGGGGAAAGCCCGCCCTGGCAAAAAGCGAGCATCCCGCCCGATCCGATTGGTCACCAGCAGGACGCCGCCCGGTCGCAGAACGCGCACCAGTTCGGCCAACACCTCGCGGGGGCGGGGAGTAAATTCGAGCGCCTCCAGACAAGTCACGGCGTCGAAGGTATCGTCGTCAAAGGGCAGCTGGCGGGCATCCTGCCAGATGTAGGTTAACTGGTCAGAGAATTGAGCCGTCCATCGAACAGCGTACCGCAACATGCGGCGTGAGAGGTCCAGCCCGATGACTTGCCCCTCGAAACCGGGTTGGCGCATGAGTGCCCTGGGCAGGCGCCCGGTCCCGGTAGCCACGTCCAACACCAAAGGGGCAGGGATCATACTCAGCGCCCCGGTTAATGGAATGCCCAGAAACCACTGTTCACTGCCCACATCGAATTGCTTGATCCGTTCATAGATGTGGGCGGACCAATCGTAGAGCAGCACGACGACACGCGGTCCCAGGTAGGTACCTTCGGCGATGATTAGTTGCCAGTAGAGGAGACCCGCCAGGGCCAGGACGCCCCCGGTGATCAACAGGCCCACTTCCCAACTCATCCCGGCGCTATCCCTCCGATGGATGCAATCAGCATGGCCGCCATCAGCCAGGGGCGGACATAGCGGGAGTAGTCGGTCTCCGATAGGGGGCGGGGGGTGCCAGAGGCCAGCCAGGGGAACAGGATCATTTGCGGAGCCAGCAACACGAGCAAGCCGCCGCCAGCCAGGGCGTGCCCCTCGGCGATCAACAGCGCCCCGGCGAGCACCTGGGCCGCGACGGTAAGGAAGCGCCCTCGGAAGCGGGTGACGTCGGCGGATGCCCCCCACGCTATGGCGAAGAGCAGCGCCATCAGAGCGAGCGAGAGCGAGAGGGGCGCACTGACGAGGCGACCGGCCCACCAGGGTAACATTACCATCAGGAGGGCATCCCAACCCGGCTCAGGTTCTCCCCGGCCGCCGCCCCACATCAACCCCAGTTGCATCACGGTCAATGCGACCCATGTCACCAACACCAGGTCGCTGCCTAGCAGGATGGAGAGCAGGATCGTGATCAGGAGCATCATCAGGGCCAGAGCCAGAGCCGGGCCGCAGGAGGGGTAGAAGGCAGTTTGCCACCAGGAGCGGAAATGTCCCAGGCGATTGGCGATTCGCTCGGCGATGGAGCCGGGATGGGCATAGGGCAACGTCTTCACAGGGTCGCCCACCGACCAGGCTTGCCACTCGCGCATGGGAGTGGCCCAGTCGGTGCGCCCCAGCGCCATCCACAGCAGGTTCCAGCCGATACTGACCAGCAACAGGAGTTCGCTTAGCCGGAGGAGAGCGCCGTCCTGTGTCAGGTCTGGCAGATGGCCGCCTGAGAGCAGGCCACACAGCGCAGCCCAAGCCGGGAGAACCCAATCGGCATGCGCGATGTGGGTTTCGACGGTTGGCTTCACTCTGTCGTTCTTCTCCTCGGCGGTAAGTGTCGTCATCGGGTGTTTGCCTCTACTTGACCTCTTGCCGACATGCCGCTATCCTGTCGGCGAGACACTGGTGGATTATACCACAGATCATCCACTTTGCTCAATCGTTTGCAGGACGGTGCGGGCGCAGGTTCTCCATGAGAAGACCGGACGTTGCACGTTGGCCCACCCGCGTTCCCGGAGGTTCTGACGCAAGCGTGGATCACCAACGACCCGCGCTATCGCCGCGGCGATGGCATCCGTATCGTGGGGGTCCACCAAAAGGGCTGCCTCGCCGGCGACTTCGGGCAGGCTGGAGGTGGTGCTGGTGATAACGGGACATCCACAGGCTTGAGCTTCCAGCACAGGCAGACCGAACCCCTCGTACAGGGATGGGAAGACGAAGGCCAAAGCACCGCTCAGCAGAGGGGCCTTGTCTGCATCGGGGATGTAGCCGGTGAAGCGGACGTGGTCCGTCAACCCCAGCCGCTCCACCTGCGCGAAGAGGCCGTGATAGAGCCAGCCCCGTTGACCGGCCAGCACGAGTGTGATGGCGCGGGTGTCCGGCATGCGTCGTCGTAGCTCAGCAAAAGCGGCAATGACGCGGGCGAGATTCTTGCGAGGTTGGAGGGTGCCCAGGTAGAGCAGGTAGTCGCCGGGGATACCGTAGCGTGCCTTGACTGCCTCCAGATGGGCCGTCGGCTGGACCGGAGGCGGGGTTAAATCCAGGCCGGGATAGGCAACGGTGATCTTCTCCGGAGGAGTGCCATACCAACGAATCAGGTCAGAGCGAGTGGCTTGAGAGTCGGCCAGAATGTGGGCCGCCGCGCGGGCATTCCAGCGAGTCGAGAGGTCGAGGTAGAGGCGCTGAAGGCGGGGGTGCGCACGGGGAAAATAGCAATAGCCCAGGTCGTGGACGGTGACCAGACTGAGGGGCGGGTGGACGAGGGGAAGCACGTGCGCCGGTACGAAGAGAGCTTCGGGGGGATGACGGGCGATCTCCCACGAGAGCCGAATGTGCGTCCACAGGCGGGGGAAAGGGATCACCGTGTGCTCCGCTCCCCTCTCCTGGAAGTGACCCGCCGGAGGCGCGGTTCGGAAGTAAAGCCGGAAGCGGTGAGGTGTGTCCTCTGCCAACAGGGCCGCGATCAGGCGTTGGGAGTAGCGCTCGGTGCCGGTGGGATGAGAGGCCACCGCCCGGCTGGCATCTATGCCGATCAACACGTTTACCCGCTCCCCAGCGTTACGTGGACGGTGTGCGGCCGGCCGTCGTCTGTCAGGGGGATGGTGTCATCCGGCAGTAGCCGACCATCCAGCCGAATTTCTTTCACCTGCATACGGCCCCGGGGGCGTAGCTGCTCGTCGGATGGGTTGACGACCTCGATCCGGTAATCACTGGCACCGTACCGATAGGTGATGGTGTAGCCTGGCCACACCGGTGGGATGGATGGCGTCAGGCGAAGGGCGTCGCCGACTCGTTGCAACCCCAGGATGCCCTCAACCCCCAGACGCCACATCCAGGCGGCTGAACCGGTGTACCAGGTCCAGCCCCCTCGCCCCACGTAGGGCGGGACGCTGTAGATGTCGGCCGCCACAACGTATGGCTCTACCCGGTAGCGACGGGCCTTTTCCGCTTCGTCGCTGTGGGAGATGGGGTTGAGCATTCGGAAGAGATAGGCGGCGCGATTGTTGTGCCCCAACTCGGCGAAGGCCCACGCCGTCCAGATAGCGGCGTGGGTGTACTGGCCGCCGTTTTCCCGGATACCCGGTGGATATCCCTTGATATAGCCCGGATCGCGTCGGGTGTCGTCGAACGGCGGCGTGAAGAGCAGGATGATCCCCTCGTCATCGCGCACCAGGTGCTCAAGGACGGATTCCATCGCCTGTTCCGCTCGTTGGGGGTCGGCAGCGCCGGAAAGGACAGCCCACGATTGGGCGATGGCGTCTATCTGGCAGGAGGCGCTCTGGGCCGATCCGAGGGGGACACCATCGTCGTACCATGCGCGCAGATACCACCGGCCGTCCCAGGCGTGCGCGTCCAAAGCGGCGCTCAACTGCTGGACTTGTTCCCGGTAGCGGGCCGCCAGGGCCATCTCTCCCCGTCGTTCGCAGAGGTCGGCGAAGCGTTGCAAGGTGGCGTAGAGGAACCATCCCAGCCAAACGCTTTCCCCCTTGCCCTGTAACCCCACGCGGCTCAGGCCATCGTTCCAATCGTGGCTGCCGATCAGTGGCAGGCCGTGGGGGCCGGCCGTGCTGCCACGCTCCAATGCGCGCCGGCAGTGTTCGAACAGGGAAGCGGTCTCGGCCCCGGACTCGTAGAGACTGTACCGCTCGTGCTCCTCCGGTTCCAGCGGTCTCCCCACCAGGAAGGGGGCCGTCTCGTCCAGGATCGTCTCATCGCCGGTGGTCTCGACGTAGTGGGCAGTGACATACGGAAGCCAGAGCAGATCGTCGGAACAGCGGGTGCGCACGCCCCGTCCGGTGGGCGGATGCCACCAGTGGAGGACGTCTCCCTCGGTGAATTGATGGCCGGCCGCCCGGAGGATGTGTTTCCGTACCAATTCAGGGGCCGTGTGGACCAGGGCCATTACGTCCTGTAGTTGGTCACGGTAGCCATATGCTCCGCTGGATTGGTAGAGCGCCGACCGTCCCCACAGTCGGCAGGCCAGGGCCTGGTACAACAGCCAGCGGTTGAGCATCAGGTCCATCATAGGGTCAGGGGTCTGCACCGTCACGGCGCTCAGAAGATGGTCCCAGTATTCGTTGGTGGTCTGCCAACTGGCCTCGATCTGTTCGTCCCGCCGATAGGCCTGTACCAGGCGATGGGTGTGATCTCGGTCTACTCCCTGTCCTAGCAGAAAGCACACCTCTTCGCTTTCCCCCGGCGCCAGCCAGAGATGCACCTGATAGACAGCGCAGGGATCGAGGCCGGCGGCGATGTTTCCGGTCAACCCGACTCGTTCCAGGGCGGCGGGTTGGCGGGTGCTCCCCATCCAGCCCAGGAACTCGGTTCGGTCGCCGGTTAGCCCGTAAGGCTCCTTGTTGGACGTCAGGAAGGCGACACGGGCGCTGAATTCGACATTGTACGGGTTGCGGGCCAGCAGGGCGTTATCCACGGCGTCGAATTCGGGGATGATGTGTTGCTGGTGAATGTCCCGGTCGGGGCCGAGTTGCCATTCTGCATAGTAAGTGGCAGTGATACGGCGGTTGCGGTCGCTCGTGTTTTCCAGCCGGAGACGGGCGATCTTGAGGGGGGCGTCGGGGGGTACCCAGATGGAGAGGCGCTGGATGATCTGATGGCTGTGATGCTCGAAGATGGTGTATCCGGCTCCGTGGCGGATCAGACTGGGAGCGGAAGTCCCCATCGGCAGTCGCGTGGGGGACCAAACAGCGCCGTTCTCCTCGTCACGCAGGTAGATGGCCTCGGAAGGCGGATCGCTCACCGGGTCGTTGCGCCACGGGGTGAGCCGATTTTCACCGCTGTTACCGGCCCACGTGTAGCCGCTTCCTGCCTCGGAGATCAAACAGCCAAAGTCGGGGTTAGCCAGGACGTTGATCCAGGGAGCTGGGGGCCATTCTCCCGGGCGGAGGTAGATGATGTATTCCCGTCCATCGGGGCGGAATCCCCCCCATCCGTTGTCGAAAAGGAGGTGGGGAGGGCGTTCCAGCACCGGCATCTCCTTTTCCCCCTCGCCTCGTTCTGGGAATAAGCAGGTGGGGGTGAAGCGGGGAAGCCGAACCGGCTGCGCGGGCCTGGCGTGAGCTTGTTCACTCAGGCTGCCTTCCCGGTCGTCCAGGATGACGCGGGCGGTGGCCTCCAGCAATGTTCGTTCCGCTGCACGCATCTGGTCGGCCCGCAGGACGAAGATGCCTCCTCGCTGGTTCAACCAGCCATCACTACCGGCTCGCTCGATCTGTTGAAGAAGCTGTCCCTGTACCTCCTGGTGGTAGCTGCTTTCACGCTCGTTGAGGATCACCAGGTCAACCATTGCGCCTCGGTTGCGCCACCAGGTGTGGGCTTGCAGTGCCTCTCGCAGTAGACGGATTCCGTCCTCGCCGTGGATGCGGAGCAGCAGGATGGGATAGTCGCCGGAGATGGCAAAGGGCCACAGCCCGGATTGCCCCAGTTGGTTGGCGGATAATGTGTCGGCCTCGGCCCGCCAGGTGGCCTGCGGGTACCAGAGGGCCGAGAGGAGCGCTTGGATGGGCTGGAGTTGTTCCGTCGTCAGTTGGCGTCGCTGTAACTCCACGACGCTGTAGGCATAGGCCCGGTCGAAGGTGCGACAGATGCGAGGCCAGGATTGGTAGCGATGTGCAAGCGCCAGTGCGTGGGCGTATGAGGAGGCCGCCAGGGTCACGAAGGCCAGCCGGACGGTTGAGTGGGGCGGTAGCGTGACCATTTGTTGCAACGCCATTATTGGGTCCAGCGTCGCGCCGGTGGAGCAGGACAGCCCTTCTGAATGCTCCACATGATCCGAGTAGTCGGTTGTCAGCGCGACCGGACGGCGGGAGTCACCGCCTCGCCCCAGGAAGTTACTCCGGTCGCTCTCCCAGGTTGGCTCCACGCCTGGGTTCGATTCCATTGGTTCCAGCGATTCCATAACAAGTTGGTGAACCAGGTAGACGGGTGTTTTTTCGTCCTGTGGCGAGCGGGGCCGTCGTCGGAAGAGCAAGCCGTGGATCTCTGGATGGTATTCGCTTTCGATGAACAACTTGTTGAAGGCGGGATGTCGGCGGTCGGCGGATAGGGGGGCTAAAACGACTTCGCCATAGCTGGTGATTTGCAACCTGCGGGGTCGGTCGCTATGGTTGATCAAGGTGACTTGTCGTACTTCGGCGTCGTCGTCTGCAGCGACCGCGACGCGCAGGTGGACGGAGATTTCTCCATCCCGTCGCCGGAACTCGGCCTGATGGGCGTGGAATTGGATTTCCTGATTGTTGGGAAGCACACCGGTGGGCTGGAGTGTGGCCGACCAGAGAGCCGGTTCGCCTTCATCCGGCGCATCGGCTTCGCTCACGTAGATCCATAGGCCATGGTCGTCGCAGGTGGTGTCGGCCCGCCAGCGGGTGAGGGCCACGTCGCCCCATTGGCTATACCCGCCGCCCGTGTGGGTGATGAACAGAGTGTATCGTCCGTTAGAGAGGAGGTGCATCTGGGGTGTGGTGGTGGTCGGCGGGATGGACCAGGGGGCCAGAGAGGGTGGTGACTGAACTCTGCGTGGAGCCTGGAGCGATCCGGAGCGGATCGGGGTGACGGGAACCTGATGGGGAACTTGCTCGTGGAGCAGCAGTTCCACACTGCGAACCCGAAGGTCAGTATGGAAGCGCTCGATCATCTTGTTCTGACAGAGCGCATTGTCTATTGCCAGCAGAGTCATCCCGTGGTGATGGACCATATAGGAACGGACAATGGCATATCGGTGTCCAGCGGGCAGCCGGCGGTCGGTATAGTCTAACGCCTCGTAGAAGCCATACCTCCCCAGCATATTCAACTGCTTCAGGTGGGAAATGTTTTCCATTACCGCCTGGGGGTGAATGGGGAGGGCCATCAACGAGGCGTAGGGAGCGATGACCAGGTCTTCCTCCAGGCCCCGCTTTAGCCCCAGGCCGGGGACGCCGAATCCGCGATACTGGTAGTTTTGTGCGGCATCGAAGCGGTAGTAGCCAGACTCGGATATACCCCATGGCACGTGCCGACGACGGGCGTAGCGGATTTGATGGTGAATGGCCGCCCGGCAACTTTGTTCCAACAGAGTGTTGGGGGGGGTCTTTATCAACAAGGTAGGCATCAGGTATTCGAACATCGTGCCGCCCCACGAAAGGAGCGCTCTAGCCCTGTCTATCTGGGTCAGTGGACGACCAAGATGAAGCCAGTGGCTGAGAGGGACGTTCTTTTTGGCGATCGCCAGCAGGCTGGTGATGCGGGCCTCAGAGGCCAGCAGATCGTAACAGTTGCCGTCCAGAGTCTCACTTTCCACATTGTAGCCGATGTGGAACACTTGCCGGTGGGCATCGAACAGGAAACGAAAGTCCATCGCCTGGAACAGACGCTCGGCCTCCTGGCCCAAGTCCCGATAGCTGATTAGCAGGGCTTCCGCCGTCATACATGTGGTGTCCAGTTCTTCCCCCAGACGGGTACACCAGTGATAGGCAGCTGAGAGCGTTTCGGGAGGCGCTGTCCCGATTTTGGCGGCATTTGCCTTCCTCTCCATCTCCATCAGATTGTTGCGTAGGCGTAAGAGATGGGTTTGGGCTGCCTTGCAGGCGGTGGGCAGCCGTTCCAGAGTCAACCCGTTCAGCAGGGTTGCGGTCAATGCCTGTCGGGTTTCTTGCCAGGCTGATGTCGCCGGTATGGTGGCAGGCGGGTCGGTGAATAGGGCCGGGGGGTGTGCTATGGACGTTAGCCAGGGGAGAAGCATATGGGATTCGTTCTGCATCGCGCGCAGGTGGGCTTGCAGGCGATCTGCCCATATGCGCATATCTCGCAAATGGCTGACGTCCAGACGGTCGGCGTATGCTTCGACCACCGCGATAAGATGCTGTTCCAACCGGGGCCATATCTCGTCCCGCAAGCGATGTAACAGGTCCGGCCACGTCAAGGGGCTGTCCTGGTTGGCCTGGACTTGATCTCGGATGGTGTCCAGCAGGCTCACCAGTGTCTCGATGGGCACAATGGAAGCGCCCGGTTCCGCCTCGCCGATCGCCTTTCCGATCTCCGCGATGACCTCTTTCAGTACATCCAAAGTGTCCACCAGGCCTTCCCACCGCGCTGGCCGCAGGAGTGGTTCGTGGGGAATCGCTACCAGCCCCTGTCGGAGGGTCAACAGACAGGCCGCCAGATTGCCGCTATCTACGGCGGAGACGTACCAGGGGGACAGAGGTTTGAGGGTGTGGGTATCGTACCAGTTCAGGAAGTGACCGCGATACCAGGCCAACTGTCCCATTGTCTCGAAGGTAGGGCGCATGCGCAGCATCAATTCAAGAGGCCCAATGTACCCCAAATCGTAAGCCGTCAGGGTGGAAAGCAGCAACAATCCAATGTTGGTCGGCGAGGTGCGGTGGGCCGGTAGGCCTTTGGGGTATTCCTGGAAATGGTCGGGGGGCAGCCAATGATCCTCCGGCCCGACGAATTGCTCGTAGTAGAGCCATGTCCGGCGAGCCAGCAATCGCACCTGGCGGCGTTCTTCGGGGGAGAGGGGAGGGGCGGCGTGGCTGGTCGGCTGGCTGATCCAATAAGCGATGTATGGAGAAAGTATCCACATCAACAAAAAAGGCGTCGCCACCAGTAGAGCATGGGGATTGAAGTACCAGACGATCCACGTCAGCGCCAGAGAGAGGATGGAGGCGTTGCCCATTTGCCTCCACAGTAGCCCTAGCCGGGTTTGTTTCCCGAACAAGCGGACGGTGTGGGAGGCGGTCGTCCACTGGAGGAGACGCTTGTGGGTGATGAACATTCGTATCCCGGTGGCTGCAATGGCATCCACCATGACTAACGCCTCGTATGGCAGAAAAGCCATGGCCAACACCCAGCGAAAGGCGGCTGTCCACCAGGTGTGGGTGATCCATAACATGAACTGGCCACGCAGACGGCGGAGCCAGGCAGTGAGCACACCGGCAAAGGCCAACGCTGCCAGTGCAATCATAACGACCGATGTCCACAGCAACGTCGAGCCGGGGAGCCATACCCACCCAACCACTAGAATGGTCAGCAGGGCGGGGGCCAGCAAGCTACGACGCATATTGTCTATGATCTTCCAGCGGTCAATTACAGAGAGTGGGTTAGGTAGCCGCCCTCCGTCGGCGGCGGGGACGCGGGGCAAAAGCCAGGGTAAGAGTTGCCAGTCGCCGCGCACCCAGCGATGGAGGCGACGCACGTAGGCCAGATAGGAGGTGGGATAATCCTCGTAAAGAACGATGTCGGTGACCAGTCCTACGCGCCCGTGGATACCTTCGAACAGATCGTGGCTTAGTAATCGGTTTTCCGGCACCCGGTTCTCCAGGGAGCGCTCGAAGGCCGCCACGTCGTAGATGCCTTTCCCGGTGTACAGGCCGGCGCCGAAGAAATCCTGGTAAACGTCGGAGACGGCCCGGGTGTACAGGTCCAACCCGGCGTCACTGCCGAAGATCTGAGTGAAGCGGGAGTGGGCAGCGACCGTGGGTTTGATCTCCACACGGGGCTGGAGGATCGTATACCCGGCGATGACCCGCCCGGTGTGCGGGTCGAACCGGGGGCGGTTGAGGGGATGGGCCAGTGTAGCGATCAGACGACGTGCGCCACTCTGGGGCAAGAGCGTGTCAGCGTCGAGCGTAATGACGTACCGAACACCGGACAGCCGGTCAAGGTCGCCGATCTGAATGACGTATGAGGTCGGGCGTCCGGCCAGGAGGTGGTTGAACTCCATCAACTTGCCCCGTTTGCGTTCCCATCCCATCCAGCACTCTTCGCCTGGATTCCACTTCCGCTCTCGATGGAAGAGATAGAACGGTCCGCCGACGCGACGTGCATATTTGCGGTTCAGAGCCTGGATGCCGGCCGTGACTTGTGCCAGCAGGGCGTCGTCTCCCGGCATGTGGGCCTGGGGGGCATCAGTAAAGTCCGTCAACAAGGCGAAAGAGATATTGGGGTCGTCGTTGCCGAGAAAGTGTAATTCGATCTGTTGGAGCAATGCCTTGACGTCGTCTGTGTCACCGATAAGCGCCGGGATGACGATCATTGTGCGACAGATGTCCGGTACGCTCTCCTGGAAGTCCATTTTGGGCAAAATGCGCGGGGGGATCGTGTGGGTGATGAAGCGATTGACGGTGCTGACGGCTACCGTGGAGACCGGCAGTAACAGCAGAAACCCCAATGCGATGGCTTGTAAAACGGACCCGCCGGCATAGATAGCGTAAACCAGTAGGCCACTCATCAGCAGGGCTGTAAGGAAGAAAATGCTGCCCAGGTAAACGGGCGTAGCGTGGGCGGAGATCCACCGTCCTATCCGGATTCGCCAGGAGGGGCGATGGGCCAGGCGGGCCTCCAACATCTCCCGCCCGGCGTCTAGCAGGTAATATCCCACATGGGCCTCGCGGGGGATTTCATCGTTAAGGAAGGCACCTTTCTGAGCCGCCTCTTTGCTTGTCTGTTGGGGAGAAAGGTGAGCCTCGGCCAGACGAATGACTTCCTGTGCCACTACCTCTTCGGACAAGCCAGTCGCCCGGGCCAGCTTTTCGACCTCTGCGCGGTAGCGATCCCGCGTCTCGAAAGTCATCGCGGCATATACGCCGGGTGGGTCACGGCGTAGAATCGCCTCGACGGGGCTGACCTTCTCGAAGAAATCTTTCCAATCCTGGATGGCCAATGTGCGCAGGCCAAGGATACAGCTGGCGACCAGGCCATCGTCGGCAGTGCCGGGAAGGGGCAGCAAGGGGGGGCCTTCGGCCTCCAGGGGAGATGGCCGACCGGCTACCTGTGCAATGGCGTCGGTGAGATATTCCAGCACGGTGAGCCGTAACATGGCCGGCAAGGCCCACAGCTCCCCGGTCGTCAGTGGGGTGACCTGTTGATAAGCCTGAACGAAGCGGACGATCTGTTCAGGATCGAGATGTGTTTCACAGTAGCGCGTGATTTCTTGAGCGATGATGTAGATGCGAGGCAGGTTGTGCCAGGCCGGCGTTTTCTCCAGTGCCGGCAACGCGCGATAGTAGCCCGCCGGCAGGTCTTCGTAGACTTGCTGGAAAGCCTGTTGGACGATGTAGTTGTTATCCAGAAACCACTCGATGGCGTAATGAAGGGGCTGTTGATCGTTGAGGTCTGTGAGCCAATGATCATAGACTTGCTGGAGAAAGTGAGCACACTTTCGCAGGCGGGAAAAAAGACTTGGGTCTGGATGGAGATTGGCAGCAATGGTGTACTCCTTGGCCAGCCGGGTCGCCAGATCGCCGACGCCACCAGATGAAAAGGGCAAGTCGGTCATTGCTGCGTCATTCGCTGTGGCGCTTTCTGTGTCGTTCTCCGCCTTGGATATATCTGCCACGGGGATAGTAGCTGTGTCGCCTGTTCTTTCCATCATCCTTTTATCATCGACTCTACAGGGATTCGAGTAGGAACGAGCCTCCCGCAGGATGAGGACGCCGTATGAACCTGCGGGAGGCTGGCTCACCCCACGAATCCACGTTGATCCTTAATCTCAATGGCCTGTGCGTTCACGGGCAGCCAACTGGGCTTGCGTTCCTCCCAATTCATCGCGGGATAGGTCCTGCACGATGAGCAGCGGTGTGGTCCCATAGGCGATAAAATTGAGGGCCACGCTGCCATAGGGCCAGCGATTCTCTCCAGAATAGCCATGCGCGCTGAGAATCACCAGATCAACCTTTTCTTGCTGAACGAGGTTGTGGAGGGCGGCAGCGACGCTGTGGCTGGATAGCAAGTGGATTTGGCTGGTCGAACGAATCGGGCCTTGGACCTGTTCCAGATATTTTTGAGCCTTACGGCGGCTTTGTTCGACGATCTGAACGACCAATGCGTGTTCTGCAGGGGTCGGCGGTGCGCGGTGGGGCATCTCTGGTGTGCAAACCACGTGTGCCAGAAGAATATCGGATTGGTGATGCCGAGCCAGCGTGGTGACCAATGGAAGCACACTCTCCGCCCGTTGAGAACAATCCAAGGGGACGAGGAGGCGACGATAACGCAGGTGGGCCAGGTCGGTGGAGGTCATCCGGTACGCCCGTACAATCATCGTCGGAAGGCAGGCCATCAGGGCAACTTTTTGAACGACACTGCTGATGTTCCAGCCACTCAGACCACTCCGCCCATGGCTGCTCAACAGGATCATGTCAATGTCGTTGCCGTGTGCAAACTCGACGACCTGTTCGGCAATGCGTCCTTCTGTGACGACTGTCTGCACGTCCAGATGCATCTCTTTCAACCGGCCGGAGACGCCATCCAGGTATGATGTCGCTTCGGCCTTACGGATGTGCCAATCGAGCAGGGGGATAGACTGAGAGCGACTGATTGTGGGGGGACGATCCAATACTTGTAGAAGAGTGAGAGTAGCATCGAAGGGCTGTGCCAGGGCCACTGCGTGTGGCAGCACACACTCCGCCAGCGAGGACCCATCCAGCGGAATCAGTATGTGGTTCAACATGCTTTCGACTCCTTCTCATCGTTCTCAGTACAGGGAGATCGAAGGGTACGTTGAGTTAAAGAGCATCGCGGGTATTCCCTGATCGTTGTTCGTTTATGTATGAAAGCCCGGTAGTGGAAGTAGGCGAGGAGACTGTTGCCATATGCGGCAACAGCTATTTCATCCTGCCTGTCCATCACAAAGCACAGCCCGCGCATACGGCTTGGGTGAGTATTTTAATTGGGTGCGTTTCATTTCAGTTGGAAAGCGGGCAACCCTCCCGCAGGTTGCCATTTTCAATACCAAAACACTCGGTTTTTGAAGGCAAATCCGCGCATAAATCGCCTTTGAGTTCAACCTGCGGGAGGGTCTCCAACTCAGTTGAAACACACCCATTTTAATTTCACGTTGATATTGTTGGTCTGCCGGAAGCCGTCGGGCGGTGATCGGTGGGGGCAAGATGAGTAACAACGATTGTCATCAGAACTTTACCAATCGACATAACCGATTCCCGGGACAAGTTGGAATAGCCCGAA
>CAZXVB010000030.1:0-10747 GCA_964643875.1 uncultured Anaerolineales bacterium
GGTCTCCTGACCGAGCCACTTTGGGGCTAAAACAGGGCTGTTCCGCCTCGGTCATGAGACCTTCGGCGAACAAAGAGGTCAATGTGACATTGTCGAACTAATCGCCTCGGCCAGGAACATGGACATCCCGTCCGTACCCTGGGGGCAAGCCATCCCAATAGCACGAATCGCCCACGAATGTACGGGCGGGGGGTGTGCCAATACGGGCGACCGCAATGGTGCACCCTTTAACCTATTGAGAAGGCATAAACTGCACACGGAGGTGATAGCGGTGCAATCGGCGGATTTGCTTTGGCAACATCTCTATGATTTGCCGGCCTTTCGGGCATTGCTGCGGGCTGTGGAGGCACGGTTCTACGAGCACCTGCCGCTCCCCCGTCCGGTGCTCGACCTGGGTTGTGGGGACGGCCATTTTGCCAGCCTCACGTTCTATCCAGCGTTGGAGGTTGGCCTGGACCCCTGGTGGCATCCACTGGTGGAGGCGCGTTCCCGCTCGGCCTACCGGGTGCTCACGATGGCCAATGGAGAGCGCATGCCGTACCCCAGCGGATATTTTGCCACCGTAGTGAGCAATTCGGTATTGGAGCACATCCCCGACCTGCCGCCGGTGCTGGCCGAGGTCTACCGGGTACTTAGACCGGGGGGGTGGTTCTATTTCTGTGTGCCTGGCCCGGCGTTTTTGCCTTTCCTCTCAGTGGGACGGGCGATGGACCGCCTGGGCTTGCGAGCGCTCGGAGATGGATACCGCGGCTTGTTCAACCGGATCGCCCGCCATTACCACTCTGACGGGGTGGTGATCTGGCAACGACGATTGACCGATGCCGGCCTGGTGTTGACCCGCTGGTGGCCGTATTTCACCCGCCGGGCGCTGGTGGCACTGGAGTGGGGGCACTACTTTGGGTTGCCTTCGCTGGTGTGGAAGAAACTGACCGGGCGGTGGATTCTTGCGCCCACGCGGGCGAACCTATGGCCGGTAGAGCGCTGCTTGCGCCCGCTCTACGAGGAGTCGCTGGCCCTGGCGGAGAGCGTCCCGGCCGACGAATTGGCCGGTGCGTGCCTGTTCTTCGTTGCGCAAAAGCCCCAGGGTCTAGAGAGAGAAGCGAAGTAGTCAACATGTTCCCTGGCACATCCGGTTTCGCCTTGGTCGGGAGACCTTCGGCAAACAGAGTTGGAGACCCTCCCGCAGGTTGAACTCAAAGTCGATTTATGCGGGGATTTGCCTTCAAAAACCGAGTGTTTTGGCATCGAAAAATGGCAACCTGCGGGAGGGTTGCCCACTTTCCAACTGAAATGAAACGCACCCATAAGAAAAGTGGGGAATGGGACGCAGATTCACGCGGAAAAACACGGATTGTATCCATTCTATCCCTGAAATCCGTGTTCAAAGTGGGGCTTTTCACTATTGCGCAACACATCTATTTCCTGGCAACCGAGGGCAATGCTCTTGGCTACCAGGTGAGATTTTCGGAGTAGGGGGGATATGGCGCTGAAGTGGGCCGCGGTGACCGAGGCAATTGGACTGGCGATCTATGCTCAGTTTGCCCTTCACCAAAACGTCTGGTGGGGGGTAATCTGTTACCTGTTGGCCGGAGCGATGTGGTTGTGGAGCGGGGCCAGTCTGGGGTGGTCGGCTGCCACCCCGCTGCCGGTCCCTGAGGGTGAAGTGGTAGGGGAGGAACAAGAGCTTCCGCAGGCACAACCGCGCGGACAACGCGGACGTTGGACCTGGCTCGGGCTGAGCGGGGTAGCGACGGCGGTCACAGTGGCCCATCTGGGAAGCAACACATTGACTCCCCTGCGTCTGGCGGCCTGGCTGATCAGTGTGGGCGCGTTCGTAGCAGCGTTTTGGGAACGGAGGGAACGGGAGAAACAAGGGGGACGACGGGATCGAAGCGCGACACGACGGAAAGTGCCCACGGCGTGGATACGGGTGGATGCAAAAGGGTGGCGATTCCACCTTTCCTGGTTTGCCGTAGGCGTGGGGATCGTGGTCTGCATCGGCCTGGGATTTCGCCTTTGGCAGCTCGACGCCAATCCACCGGTCACCAACTACGACCATATCAAAAACCTGACGGACGTGTACGGAGTGTTGCATGCGGGGTACCGTCCGCTGTTTTTCCTGATGAACAACGGACGGGAACCGCTGGCATTTTACGTGACAGCGGCCCTGGTCCGCCTGACCGGCCTGCCGGTCGGGTTCTACGCCCTCAAGTTGAGCAGTGTGCTGATGGAGGTGGCAATCCTGCCCGCCGTCTATCTGTTGGGACGGGAGTTGTACGGGCGGTGGGGCGGATTCTGGGCGTTATTCTTCACGGCCGTGGCCAGTTGGCCGGTTATCCTGGCCCGCTTGGGGTTACGCTGCTCATTGGCCCCGATGATCAGCGCATGGGTTTTCTACGTGACGATACGCGGCCTGCGCACCGGTCGGCGCAACGATTTCCTGCTGCTGGGCTTATTGTTGGGATTGGGGTTGTATGGATACACAGCATCTCGGATCATCCCCTTGGCCGTCGTAGCTGCTTGGATGGTGGGCTGGGCGATTGGGCGGCGGGACGAGCACTTTCCCCGTTTGCGTATGTCGAACATCGCACTTTGCATCCTGACGGCCGGCCTGGTTTTCCTGCCTTTGGGGTTATTCATGGCATTCCATCCAACAAGTTTCTGGAACCGGGTTCTCTGGTACCTGGTCTACAATGACCCGGCTGGGCCGTCGGGCGTGATCCTGCTAGAAAATCTGAAGAATCTCTTGTTGATGTTCCACTGGCGGGGAGACACGGTCGTGTGGAGTTCCCTGCCGGGTGAGCCGGTGCTCGATCCTGTGATGGGTGGCCTGATGGTGCTAGGGCTTGTGACGCTCATGATGCGCCTGTTGGCACCCATCTTCCCCCGGGGGGAGAAAGCCCGATACGCCGCTTTGTTGGCGGGCGGTTTCGTAGCATTGTTGCCTTCCGCCTTATCCCTTTCCTTTCCCGAAGAGAACCCCAGTGTGCTGCGCACGTGTTGCGCGATTCCCGTCGTGTTTACCATCGTTGCCGGGCCAATAGCGATCTGGACGGAGCGCGTGTGGCGGGCATGGCCTCGGCTCTGGATGCGGGGGGTAGTCGGTGTGAGCCTGGCCTTGCTGACGTTCTCTGTCATCCGCTTGAACTCTGTGCGGGTTTTCGAGACGTATGTAGCGTCGTACCGGGCCGTGACGACCGATCTCAGCGAGATAGTAACCGCCATCCGGGGGTTTGAGGCAACCCTGGGTTCCACCGACGACGTCTACGTAGTCGCCTGGCCCAATTGGGTAGACGGAACAGCGTTGGCTTTCGAGTTGGGCCTTCCACCAGATTGGTCTCGTCACCAACTCGAAAATGCAGGCCAGGCAAGCGCCCATGCCCATCAGTCTCAGGCGCGCATGTACATTCTGCACCCCAACGACGTCGCCGGTCTCCACGTATTGAAGACATTGTTTCCGAACGGCTTGACCCGACGGGTTTCTTCGCGCTGGGGGCCAGCCCACGATTTTGTGTTGTATGTCGTGCAAGGGGTGGCGGAGGAATAGGCGCCGGGGGGAAATATCGAAGAGGAAAAGATGGAACAGCGGTATGGTCGCTTCATCCCCAGGATGCTGATCGTGATTGGATTGGGGTTTGCATCGTTGGGGCAATACTATTTCCACTTTCGGCGCGCCTATGTGTGGGACGGCGTGTTCTTTTGGGGGATCGGCTTGTGCGCGTTTCTCCTGTTGCTGCGCTGCTCCCGCCGTGCATCGTCCCGGAGCAGCAGGCAACCTTTCCGCTTCCTGCGGCGGTGGCTGATTGAGCAACCGGGGCGAGCGTTGGCCGCGGTCGGCGGGGCGATGCTTTCTGTGGTAGTCGGCTGGTTGGCCGCTCATGGCAAAGCCCCTGATTACACCTATCTGTTGTGGGGTTGGCTCATCGGTATTGCCTGGTTTGTGCTGGCCTTCGTCCCCTTCGTCCCCTTAGTCCCCTCCGCATCTTTCTGGACGCTCGGTCGCGTCTATCTCCGGGGTCGGAACCAACGCTGGCGGGACAAGTTCCGTTCCCCCCAGGCCCGACGGGCGCAGAAGGAGTGGGCCGCGTTGCTCTTCCTGCTGATGGCGGCCCTGGTGCTGCGGGCGGCCGACCTGGAGCATATCCCGGCCAACCTGGGCGGTGACGAGGGAACGCAGGGCGTGGCGGCATTGAGACTGCTCGGTCCGCCGCTGGGGAACCCCTTTGCGACCGGTTGGTTCGGTGTGCCGACGATGTCGTTCCTGGCCTATGGGGCGGCGATGCGCGTATTGGGGAGCAGTATCGCCGGGCTGCGAGCCTTGTCCGCCCTGGTGGGAACGGCGACGGTGTTGACGACGTTTCTGTTGGGGCGGGAATTGTGGGGACGGCGGGTCGCCTGGCTGTCCGCCATCGCGCTGACCGTTTCACATTATCACATCCACTTCAGCCGCCTGGGGTCCAATCAGATCGCCGACGGTCTGGTGGCCACCCTGGCGCTCTACTTTCTGGTGCGTGGTCTGCGCTCGCGCCGGACGATCTACTTCGCTTTGACGGGGCTCGTCGTCGGCCTGGGGTGGTACGTTTACTTTGGGGCCAGGCTGGTCGGCGCCCTGGTCGGCCTCTACCTGATTTGGTGGATCGGCGCGCGGTGGAACCGGCGGGCAGCAGACCCAGGTTGGATTGCCGAATGGGGACGTCGGGTGGGGGCCTTGGCACTATCGGCCGGGGTGGCTCTCGCCCCGCTGTTGATCTACTACTGGCAGCATCCAGATAGCTTGAACAGCCGTGCCCGTCAAGTGAGCATCTTTGCTTCTGGATGGCTGGAACAGGCGCGAGCGATGACGGGGCGGAGCACACTCTCCCTGCTGTTACAACAATTCTGGAAAGCAGTCTCGGCTTTCAACTACACCCTCGACCCCACGTTCTGGTATCACCCCACGATCCCCTTACTCGACCTGGTAGGGGGGGGGCTGTTCGTCCTGGGAATGGTGTGGGCGATCTGGCGCTGGCGGCGATGGTCCAATCGTTTGCTGTTGCTCTGGTTCTGGATGGCGCTGGTGTTGGGCTGGGTGCTCACAGAGAACCCCCCCAGCAGTCAGCGGATGACTATCATCGCACCGGCATTGAGCCTCTTGATCGGATTGGGGGCGCGTTTTCTGAACATTCTGTTGAACGTTCTGTACAAAGGAATACGAGCCAGGTCCACCGAGAGGCGAGAGCAGATGTACGCGGTGTTGTCGGTGGTGATGGTCGTCCTCAACGTCTACTACTACTTTGGCGTGTATACCCCCACACGGGTCTACGGCAACCCAACCGCCGAGGCGGCCACAGAACTGGGGCGTTATCTGATCCGGCAGGACGACGACGCCGTGATCTATTTCTTTGCCCCGCCGTTTATGTACTGGGAATTTGGCACGTTGCAATTTCTGGCCTGGGGGCGTGAAGGGCGGGACGTCCCACCGGAAGGGATCTCCTCTCTGCCGCCGGTGGACCGCGGCCGGGGGGCACGGTTCGTCTTCCTGCCGGAGCGGATGGCGGAGTTGGAGACTGTACGGGCGGAGTTCCCTGCCGGCCACGAGTTGACCGTGCGATCCACTGTTGATGGACGGGTGTTATTCGTGGTATATGAGGCAATAGCACAATGAAGAATCTACGGCACAATGGATACACGTATGGGCTTCTGGCTGTGATCCTGCTGATCGGGGCGGGGTTGCGGTTCACCGGTCTGAATTGGGACGAGGGCCAGTGGATCCACCCCGACGAGGGGCACATGCGCATCATCACGGCGGCGATCCGTATGCCCGACCACCTGGGGGTGTATTTCGATACGCAGCACTCTCCCCTCAACCCGCGCAACAACGGCCAACGCTACAGTTACGGCACATTGCCCTTGTTCCTGACGCGAGCGACGGCCGCCTGGTTGGATGATGGATGCGCCGGGGGTGACAGCCCAAGCGACCGATTGGCGCGGGCAGTGGCCGCCCTGATAGTAGGGAAAGCGGACGTCTGCGGGAGCGGTTCCTTTGCCGGCGGATACAGCGCGTTGGTCGGGCGGATGTTTTCGGTCCTGGCCGACCTGGGCACGGTGCTGGTGGTCTACCTGCTGGGCCGGCGGCTGGGGAGGGGCGAGGATGGGAGTGGGAATGGGAACGAAAATGAGAACGAGGGCGCGGGCGCGGACGAGCATCGAAGTGAGATGGTCGGCCTATTGGCGGCCGGCCTGGCCGCCCTGACCCCGTTTATGATCCAACAGGCCCACTTCTTCACAGTGGACAGTATGGCTTGTTTCTTCATCACCTTAACGGCCTACTTTGCCGTGCGGGCCGGTCAGACGGGCCGGTGGAGCGATTTCGGGTGGGCGGGACTGACGACCGGACTGGCGACGGCCTGTAAGATAGACGGCGTGTTTGCCGGCCTGTTGGTGGTGTTGGCCGGTCTGCTGCGGATTTTGCGGCGCGAGAGGATCGCGCCTGCGACGGTCTCTGCAGCCGACTGGACCGGTATCGGAGCCAGATGGGTGCTGGCCGGTCTGCTGGCATTTATCGCCTTCCGGGTGACACAGCCATACGCCTTCGAAGGGCCAGGGTTCCTGGGGATGCGGATCAGCGCGGAGTGGTTCGACCGGTTGCTCGAAATCGTGCACGAGCAGAGCGGTGAGGTGGACTTCCCGTGGGGACGGCAGTGGACTAACCGCACGCCCATCGTCTTCCCGTGGGTCAATATGGTGGTGTGGGGGATGGGAATCCCGCTGGGGCTGGCCGCCTGGGCCGGATGGGCGGCCAGCGGGGTCGAGCTGTGGCGGGGCCGATACCGCTACCTGGTCCCGTGGGGATGGGTGACGCTCGAATTCCTGTACCAAGGCACGCGTTGGGTCAAAGCGATGCGCTACAACCTGCCCTTGTATCCTCTGCTGATCGTTTTCGCGGCCATCGGACTGGTCCGTCTGGGGCGAGCGGTCGCCAGGGCTGGACGCTCCCCACGGGGGCGGTGGGAGTGGGGGCGATGGTGGGGATGGTGGGGATGGGGCCTGGCAGCCCTGGTGTGCATCGGCACGACGCTGTGGTCGTTGGCCTTCATCTCGATTTACCGTCGGCCTCACACCCGCGTGGCTGCTTCCCGGTGGATCTACGAGCATGTGCCTCCCGGCTCTACGGTGGCCAACGAGCATTACGACTGGGGGTTGCCTCTGCGGGTGGACGGTCACGATCCCTTCGGCGGGATGTATCGGGGCATCGAGATGCAACTCTACAACGAGGACACCATGGAGAAGCGCACCCAGTTGTACAACTGGCTCGACCAGGCCGACTACATCTTCCTGGCCAGCAATCGCCTGTACGCCTCCATTCCCCGCCTGCCGGCCCGCTACCCGTTGACCATCGAATACTACCGGGCGCTCTTCGCCGGTGAACTGGGCTTCGAACTGGTGGCCGATTTCACCTCCGCGCCGGCCCTGGGGCCGTTCCAGTTCCCCGACCAGGAGAACCCATTCCCGCTTATGCCGGCGACGGAGTACACCTATCAGCAGCAACCGATCCGCGTTCCGCTGCCGCCGGCCGAGGAGGCGTTCAGCGTCTACGACCATCCCCGCGTGCTGATCTTCCGCAAGACGGCGGCCTATTCCCCCGAGTTGGTCGCTCGCCGACTGGACGGAGTGAACATATTGCGGGCATTCCAAGGCCAGACGCCCCTTCAGGCGGAGAAGGCCCCTGACCTCTTGCGATTCGATCCCCGGACCTGGGCCGATCAGCAGGCCGGCGGCACCTGGTCCGAGATGTTCGACCGGCAAAGCCTGACCAATCGGTATCCGGCCTTGGCCGTCGTTGTGTGGTGGCTGGCGGTGACCGTTTTAGGCTGGCTGGCGTTTCCACTGCTCTTCGTCTCGTTGCCCCGCCTGCCGGAGCGGGGATACGGCCTATCCCGTGTGGCAGGCCTGTTGTTCGTCGCCTATCTGACCTGGCTGATGGCCAGCCTACACATCTTGCCGAATACCCGCACAACCATTGTGCGGATGACGCTGCTACTGGCCCTGGTCGGGGGCGGAGTGGGCTGGTCCCGTTGGTCGGAGATACGCTGTTTTCTCCATCGCCGCCGCCGGTTGATCTGGCTGATCGAGGCCCTCTTCGCTGCCCTCTACCTGGCATGGGTCGGTGTGCGTTGGTTGCAACCGGACCTGTGGCATCCGGTCGTGGGGGGAGAAAAGCCGATGGATTTCGCCTATCTGAATGCCGTGATGAAGTCCACCTGGTTCCCTCCCTACAACCCGTGGCTGGCGGGACATATCATCAACTACTATTACTTTGGTTTCGTGATCGTGGGCACGCTGATCAAATTGTTGGGCACGTTCCCGGCGCTGGCGTACAACCTGGCGGTGCCCTTGCTCTTTGCCCTGACGGGGGTGGGAGCCTTTTCTGTCGCTTACAACCTGTTCGGCGGTCATTACCGCGGATTGGGCCGCCAACCGGGGCGCGGGGCACTGGTGGCCGGCCTGTGCGCTATGGCGCTCACCGTACTGCTGGGAAATCTGGGGGTCGTGAAACTGATTCGCGCGGCGCTGATCTCCCTGGCCGGGGGAGCGTTTCCCAGCACGGTTCCCTGGTTCGCCGACACAGTCGCGATGTTCCGTGGGCTGTGGGAGATCATCGCCCACGGGGCCAAGCTGCCCATCCGCACCGAATCCTGGTATTGGAATCCGACGCGCATCATCCCCACTCAACCCGGTGAAGTCGGCCCGATCACTGAATTCCCGGCCTTCACATTCCTGTACGGCGATCTACACGCCCATATGATCGCCCTGCCGTTGACCCTGTTAGCGTTGACTCTGACGGTCTACTGGGTGCGTCACCGTCGCCCGCACTGGGGCAGCTTCCTGCTCGCCGGGATCGGGATCGGCGCATTGCGCCCGACCAATACGTGGGATTATCCCACCTACTTGACACTGGCTCTGGCCGGGCTGTTCATCGGGGCCATCGCCACGGGGCGGAAGCCGCAGCGGGGATGGTTCCGGGGTTGGATCGTGCGGGCAGCCGTCCTGGTCGGCCTGACCGTCGTCTGTTATTTGCCTTACATTCAGAACTATGCAGTCGGATATTCATCGGTGGAGATGTGGCATGGTTCCCGCACTCCGACACGCATCTACCTATGGATTCACGGCATCTTTCTGTTCCCCCTGCTCACCCGGATGGGGATCGAGCTGTTTCGTAGGTGGAGGCGGCATGCTCCCGACGGGTTGGCGGATGGACACCGGTTGGTGCTTGTGCTCATTTCCGTCGGAGGGGGTGTGATTGCCGTGGGATTGGCGCTTGTCGGTTATCCGGTCGCGCTGATCACCGTGCCGGTGGGGATGGCCGCGTTGGGGTTGCTCCTGGCCCCGGCGCCCACTATGCCGGCGAACCGGCGCTGGCTGTGGTTCATGGTTGGCTCGGCGATGGCCCTCAGTCTGGCCGTCGAAGGTATTGTCCTCAAAGGGGACATCGGGCGCATGAACACGGTCTTCAAGTTCTACCTGCAAGTGTGGGTCTTGCTGGCGGTAGCTGCGGGTGTCAGTGTGGGATGGTGGGATGCATGGTTCCGTGTTTGGCGGTCGGGGCAATCGGAGTGGCGCACACTCTGGTGGACGGGGATGGCCATCCTGGCAATGGGAGGCGCGTTGTTCCTCCCCTACGGTATCCGGGCGCGGGCCATTGACCGCATGTCGCCGGAGACCGGCCGCACGCTGGACGGGATGGCGTTCATGCAAACCGCCGTCGTCTCCGATGGCCCCTCTGACGCCGAAATGCGCACCATACCGCTAGCGGGTGACTACGCGGCCATCCGCTGGTTACAGGAAAACATCTCCGGCTCGCCGGTGATCCTGGAGGCTGTGGGGCGGCGTGAATATCTGTGGAGCAGCCGGGTCTCCATCTACACCGGCTTGCCGACCGTCGTGGGGTGGCGTTGGCATCAGGTACAGCAATACGCGATGTTGCCCAGTTTGATAGTGGATTGGCGTCGGGAGGACGTGCGGGAGTGTTACAACAGCACGGACATTGCCCAGGCGCAGGCGATTCTCGACCGGTATGACGTGCGTTACATTTACGTTGGGGAGTACGAACGGGCGTACTACACACCGGCCGGCCTGGCTAAGTTCGACGAGATGGTCACGCAGGGGCTGCTGCGTCTCGTCTACGACGCGCAAGGGGTGCGTATCTATCAGGTGATGTCGTCTGCGGCGGGGGATGGTGGGTAGCCTGTCGCCGCATAAGCGTTGATTTTCGGGATAACGAGAGAGGGGCTGAATCAGTGAAAATGCCTGGAGAAGTCAATAGTAGCACTGATGGACAGGCGCCGAGTGCTGACGTGAACCTCAACGCCGGTCTCACGGCGGAGGAATACGACCGCCTCCATCCATACCTGCCGGCCGACTACCAGGAGAGAGACACTCTCTCCGTGGATGCCGCTTCTGTCTTGAGGCATTTGACCGATCTGCTGGACATGGTCATCACCTATTTGCCTCGTTATCTGGTGCAACTGCTCTGGCCTTTGCCGCTGACCGACGTCCCCAGGGTGGGCGGTGAATTTTTGAACGGGGCCTTGCTCTTCGCCGATATCAGTGGTTTCACAGCCATGTCGGAGCGCATGAGCACCCTGGGCAAAGAGGGAGACGAACAGGTCACGGAGCTGATCAATCGCTACTTCAGTACGATGTTGGAGGTCATCTTTGCCCATGGCGGCGATCTGTTCAAATTCGGCGGAGATGCGTTGTTGGCGTT
>CAZXVB010000030.1:10847-14927 GCA_964643875.1 uncultured Anaerolineales bacterium
AACGCCGATGGGGTTGGAGGTCCGCTCAGCGCCGTAATGGCCGCCTGGGAAATGCAAGCCGCAATGACCGCTTTCCATCAGGTGAAGACCGGCCTGGGGACGTTTCCCTTGCGGATGAAGATCGGTATGCACTCCGGCGCGGTTTTCGCTGCCCGCGTTGGGGATGCGGACGGGCAAGAGTTCATCGTCACCGGGCCAACGGTCAATGCCACTGCCAGAGCGGAAAGCCTCGCCAGCGCGGGGCAAATCCTCATCAGCGAAGAGATGTATGCCCAGGTGGAGGCCATGCGCCCCGGTTTCCTGACCGTCGCCCCCGGGCCGGAGGGGCATCAGGTCGTGATGGCCCTGGGGGCCAACTCGGCGTCCCGCTTTGTTTCACCGCCGGGCAAATCCTTCCCCCTGCCTGCGGGGGCGGACCTGGTCCTGCCCGATGAACCCTGGCCGACCAGCGTCCGGCGCATACTGATTGCCCTGGAGCGATTGACTCCTTACCTGCCCACCGGGCTGCTCCCCCGTCTGGTGCCGGCGCCTTTTCGGCATGAGACCGGCGGGGAACACCGCTTAGTCGTGGTCTTGTTTGCCAATTTCGTGGGGGCCAGCGAATTGATTGTAAAAGCCGGGAAAGCGCGAAGCGGGGCAATTGCCGATGCGCTCAGCGCCTACTTCACAACGGTGCAACAGATCATTTCCCGGTATGGAGGCGTGGTCAACAAGGTAGACCTATACGACCATGGGGACAAGTTGATGGCCCTTTTCGGAGCGCCAATTGCCTACGAGGACGACGTCGAGCGGGCCATTCGGGCCGCATTGGAGATGCGGACTGCGACTCAAGCACCGGACTTCCAGGAGCGGGTCGGGTTCCTGCGGAGTCAGCGGATCGGCATCAGCAGTGGGGTCGTCTTTGCCGGCCACGTGGGGTCGCCCCATCGGCGGGAGTACACCGTGATGGGGGACGAGGTCAACCTGGCCGCCCGGTTGATGAGCGCCGCCCAAGAAGGGGAAATCCTGACCTCCGATTATGTGCACCGCAAGATCAGCACCTTATTCGAGTTGGTGGATCGAGGGGCGGTGCAATTGAAAGGCAAGCGCCTGCCGGTATCCACGTATGCCGTCGTCGGGGAGCGGGCCACATCGGCGGCTGAGCGTGGAATCCATGGGCTGCGTTCTCCCCTCGTGAGTCGTGAGAAAGAGATGGAGGCGTTACAGAAAGCGGTCACTCGTCTGTGGAGGCGGAAAGAGGGACGCATCATCTCCATTATCAGCGAGGCGGGATTGGGGAAGAGTCGTTTGGCGGCGGAACTGCGCACCTGGAGTGCCCGCTTCAAGGATCGAATCCGCTGGCTAGAGGGGCGGGGGCTTTCTTACACACAGCAAGTCAGTTACTCCGTGTTCATCCCCATCGTTCAGGATGCACTGGGAATCACGGAAACGGATAGTGTGACCGACATCTGGTATAAGCTCCGTCATCGCACGGCGGAACTTCTCCCCAAGGAGGTCGAGGAGGACATTCTTCCCTACCTGGCACAATTCTTGAGCCTCCCATTAAGTGCACAGGATGCGGAACGAGTGGCCTACCTGGAAGGGGAGGCATTGCAGCGCCAGATATCCCGAGCTATAACTGTTTTCCTGGAGCACCTCGCCTATGAACGCCCTCTGGTACTGGTGATTGACGATCTCCACTGGGCGGATTCCGCTTCGTTGACCCTCCTGGAACGCTGCTTGGCGCTCGCCGAACGTGCGCCGCTGTTGCTAATGCTCCTCTATCGCCCGGAAAAGGAACACGGTTGCTGGGCGTTGGGGGAAACAGCGCCTCGCGAACATCCCCATCATTACACAGCGATCACCCTTCAGCCCCTGGAGCGGGAGGAAAACCAGGACGTTCGTCTGGTGTGCAATCTTTTGAATCTGGAGGCTCTCCCGCCGACGTTGGAGCAGTTGATTGGTCGCGCGGAGGGTAATCCATTCTATGTCGAAGAGATCATCCGCATGTTGATTGACCAGGGGACCATCGTCCGACAGGGAGAACGTTGGCAACTGGTGCGAGAGATCGAATTGGAGACCGTTCCCGATACGCTGCAGGGGTTGATCATGGCGCGTCTGGACCGGCTGTTAGAAGAAGCCCGGCGGACGCTTCAACTGGCCTCGGTCATCGGGCGTATCTTCCGGCAGCATATGCTGCATTGGCTGGCAGCAGCGGTTGATCTGGCATCTCGGATGAATGTCAATTTGATGACGCTGCGACAAGCGGAGTTGGTCCGTCAGCGGGCTGTGTTGCCGGAGCCGGAGTATGCCTTCAAACAGATGATGATTCGGGACGTGACGTATGAAAGTTTGCTCATCCGTGACCGACGAGTCTATCATCATCTGTTGGCCCAGAATCTGGAGCGTGAGTACAGCACCCGTCTGGAGGAAATTTACGAGTTGTTAGCGCACCACTACGCTCTTTCCCCCGACAGGCAAAAAGCCCTGGAGTACCTCCTTAAAGCCGGGCGTAAGGCCCAGACGACTTACGCTAACCCAGAGGCGATTTCCTTCTATCGCCAGGCGGAAAGGCTGGCGCAGGAATTGGGTCGGCAGCAAGAACAAGGGGATGCTCTCGAAGGGTTGGGGAACGTGCTGTTTCACGTCGGTGAATACGACGAGGCCTTGCGTTGTTACCGGCAGGCCCTGCCCCTGCGCACGACCCTGCGGGAGCGGGCCGAGGTTTACCGGCGGATGGGCATGGTGTACGAGAAGCGCGGGGAGTACGAAAGGGCGTTGGAGGTGTGTGGGGAGGGGATCGCATTGCTGACTCCGGACGAGGAGCGAAGTGTGGAGATGGCGCGGTTGCTCATCACCCGCGCACGGGTGTATCAACAACAGGGGCAGAGTGCGGCCGCCTTGACGGACGGACAAGCCAGCCTGTCCATTGTTCTGGGGACGAATCATTATCGGGAGATTGCCCAAGCGTACAACTCGCTGGGGTTGAGTTACCGGGATACGCAGCCGGATAAGGCAGTTGAGCACTTGGAACAGGGGTTAGCGATCCTGGAACGCATCGGAGATGAGTATGAAGCGGCCCGAGTCTACGGCAACCTGGCCATCCTTTACTATCAGACGGACCTGGCCCGTTCCGCTATGTATTTCCAACGTGTGCTGAATACGATGCAACGCCTTGGCGATGTGTGGGGGGAGTCCACCACGTATCAGAATTTGGGGATCATCCATTATGCGCAAGGAAACTATTCTCAGGCGATTGACTATTACCATCGCAGTATGTCCATGAAGGAGCGTATTGGTGACAGCCTGGGGGTAGCGGATTGTTGCATCAATCTGGGAGAAGTCTATCGCGCACAAGGGGATCTCTCACAAGCAATTGCGTATCTGAACAGGGGATTGACCATTGCCCAGGAAATCGGGGCCAACCAGGCAGAGACAGAGTGTTACCGTCAGTTAGCCGAGTGTTACCTGGAAAACAACGAGGTTGCTGTGGCTATGGAGACGTGTAACGCTGCTCTGGCGCATGCGCAGCGCATTGGGGATCGAAAAGAGAAAGGGATCATCTATCGGGTGTTGGGCAAAGCATATCTTCAAGGAGGATATGCCGATACCTCCCTGGCGCACCTGGAGCACAGCCTGGCGCTCCTGCAGGAGTTGAACCAGGAGTTCGATGTGGGATTGGTGCTTTGCGACTATGCCGAAGCGTTGGCCGAGGTAGGGGAAAAGGAACAGGCGCGTGAGCGACTGGAGCAGGCGTTGGCGATTTTCGAGCGCTTACAACTTCCCCAGGAGCAGGCGCGGGTTCAGGCTACCCTGGCGCGGCTGACATGATTCCTGAGCGCTGCGATGGAGGGGAAGTAGGATGACATCCCTGCCCTCCGCCGCTCGAGCCGAATCCGCGATTCGGCGGCCACGCCGGTCACGGACCGGCTTGGAGCAGTGGATTGCCGAGGACATTGCCCTCGGCTACCATCCTACAGGAGCGACTTTTCGGACAGGCTCTTAAGCAATGGCGAGGCAATAGCGAGGCAATGGCGAAGGTGTACCGACTATGCGGATGAAACGTCCGCGTTCCCAGAGAACCCAAGGCGGCCTATTGCT
>CAZXVB010000031.1:0-3237 GCA_964643875.1 uncultured Anaerolineales bacterium
GCTCGAGTGGCGGAGGGCCATTGCGGCCCCCGGCTGCGGTCAGAGACCTTGCCGAGCTGAGGGGTCGCCGGTTTATTTTTGAGGTAGAGTAGTGGAAAAACGGTTTTACTTGTGTGTGGGGTAGGCTGAGCAGATGTCTTTGGTCGGAGATGAACAACCCCATTCATTTCGATAGGAGGAGTATCTATGGCGGTTCATTTGTATCTTTCGATGATCCCTGAAGCGTTGATCGCCTCTATGTTGACACCAGAGGAGTTTGGCGTTTACTATGCAGTGGGAAGCTCGAAAAAGGCGCGTGGACAGGCGATATTTTTCGAGTTGGACCCAGATTTCCGACACGATTATTTCCACATTGAGGAGGGAATTCGGCGTTGTGTCCCCCACGAAGACGGGACTCCCAAGGCCTCGATTTACATCTCAGTGTATCGCGTCCTGGAGCATGTGCCGTTGGATGCGATCCAGAAACTCTATCTGGTGACGCAGGATGGACGTGCGTTGGCTCTGGATACTGGCGACGAGTTGCCGCAGGATGAAGGCGCACATCTGCACCTCTATCAGGAGATCGCGCCGGTTCATCCGCGAGTGGTCAGCACGCTTGGCCCGATTGCCTTCTATGAGCTGATCGTCAAGAACCCCACGACTTTGCTTTCCTTACCGGCGGTCTGTTTCGTTGAATTGAAGTTGGGCGAGCTGGCAAATGACCCGGAGCGGGGAGAGGTGCGGGACCTACCCTATTCCAACATCCCACATTTGCGTCAGTGTTTGGTGGATCTACGCACCAAACTCATTCATACCAAGATGGTCAATCGGGTAGAGCCGGCAACATTCCCCTATCGGATGATCGAGAGCGGAGTTTACGTGGGCAGCGAATCGCAGTTGAAGTTCTTCCCGATGCCTTCTCAGGATGTGCTGCGGGCCAAGCACTATCGTTGGTGGCGGTCGGCGAATATGTGAAATTGTGGTTACTATTCAGGCCGACGGTTGAAACCGCGCTTGAGGAGCTAAAGCTGGCTGTCCACCTGCGTGGACAGGCGCGCCCACACAGGTGGACGCTTGGCTGCCAGCCCTCCAGAGGCGATTTCAATCGCTAACAGGAAGTAGCCTGAGTAGTTACAAATTGTGGATAAAACGGAGAACATGTACTCATGACAGAAACTATTTGGTTGATAGTCGGTTTGTTTTCGGGTTTGGTTTCAATCGGTGTCGCCGTGTGGTTGTACTTGTGGGTCAGTCGTCAGGACCCCGGCACGCCCGAAGCGCAGAGGGTGGCGTCGTGGATTCGCCAGGGGGCTATTTCGTACCTCAAACGGCTCTATACCGCGCTGGTATTGGTGGCGGTCGTACTGGCGGTGATCATCGGGATCGTCTTTGGTATCAGTCACGCAGATCGCACCTATGGCCTCAAAATGGCGGCCGCCTTCGTGACCGGGGCGGTCTTTTCGGCGGTTGCGGGCTATATGGGGATGACTATCGCCGTTTTGGCCAATGTCCGTAGTGCGACGGCGGCCGAGAGGGGCCTCAACCCGGCGTTCAATCTGGCTTTTCGGGCCGGGTCGGTGATGGGGCTGGCGATGGTGGGGATCGCTGTGTTGGGTATGAGTGCCATCTATCTGCTGACGGGGGAAGCCGAGATTGTGCTGGGCTTCAGTTTTGGGGCTTCCACGTTGGCGTTGCTGGCCAAAGCCGGCGGGGGAATCTATACCAAGACAGCCGACATCGCGGCCGACCTGGTCGGCAAGGTGGAAGTGGGTATTCCGGAGGATGACCCCCGCAATCCGGCTGTGATCGCCGATAATGTGGGGGACAACGTGGGGGACGTGGCCGGGATGGGGGCGGACATCTTCGATAGCTATGTCGCCAGTTCGGTCGCTGTGATGTTGCTGGGTGTTTCGTTGCCCGATGTTTCTATGCACGCTCGCTATACGGTGTTTCCGCTCATCCTGTGTACGTTGGGGATCTTTGCCTCGTTGATCGGTTTGCAATTGGTGCGCGTTGGGCCGGACGGGAAACCAGGTCGGGCGCTCAATAGCGGTACGATCATCACCTGTGTGATCTTTGGTCTGATGGCCGCTGTGTTGGTCTGGCTGGGGGGGTACAACATTGGGGTGCTTTGGGCCACCCTGGCGGGCCTGGTGGCTGGCGTCCTGATCGGTTTCACATCCGATTTCTTCACCGGCGATGACAAGCCACCGGTAGTGGAGACGGCCCGCGTCTCCGGCTCCGGCGCGGCGATCAACATCATCACCGGCTTCAGTTATGGGTTGGTGAGTATCGTTCCCTCCATTATTGGGATCGTGGCGGCGACGTTGGCTTCGTATTACCTGGCCCAAGCAGCCGGGATGAGCGGCGTCTATGGGGTTGGCATCAGCGCGGTGGGGATGTTGGCCGTGAGCGGGATGATTGTTTCTTCCGATGCCTATGGCCCCATCGTGGACAATGCACGCGGCATTGCCGAGATGGCCGGTATGTCCCAGCAGGTGATTGATACCGCCGACGTGTTGGATGCTGCCGGGAACACGGCCAAGGCCATCACCAAGGGGTTTGCGATCAGCGCTGCTGCATTGACCGTGTTAGCGTTGTTCGCGGCCTATGCGCAGGAGATGCAGGCCGAGGGGGTGTCAATCGTTTTGAGCCTGTTGGACCCGATGGTCATCGCCGGCGTCTTCCTGGGGGCGATGACGCCGCCGTTATTCAGCGCGATGACCATGCTCTCCGTGACTCATAATGCTTTCGACATGATCGAGGAAGTCCGTAACCAATTCCACCGGGATCCAGGTATCTTGGCGGGCACATCGGAGCCAGATTATGAGGCTTGTGTAGGGTTGGCTGCCCATGGTGCGTTGACCTCGCTGATCGGACCGGCCTTCCTGGCGGTCATCTTGCCGTTACTGGTGGGCTTCGTGATGGGGCCGGAGGCACTAGGGGCGTTTTTGGGAGGCGCTATCTTCACAGGCATCATCTTTGCTCTGTTGATGGCCAACGCTGGTGGTCTGTGGGACAATGCGAAGAAGTATATCGAGAGCGGGATGTTCGGTGGAAAAGGCTCGGATGCGCACAAGGCCAGCGTGGTCGGGGACACGGTCGGCGATCCGTTCAAGGACACAGCCGGTCCTTCGTTGAACACATTGATCACCGTGATGTCGTTGGTTTCTTCACTCTTTGCACCGGTGATCGCTGCTTTCCATCTGTTTTGATGGACGTAACGTGCGGCGCACCTTCCAGGTGCGTCGCACGTCT
>CAZXVB010000031.1:3337-14853 GCA_964643875.1 uncultured Anaerolineales bacterium
GCACGTCTATGGGATACACCGTGGATTACGCAGTGGCCAGTTGACCGTCCAGCCCGATCTCGGTTGCGACGCCTTGCATTGCTTCTAGTACAAGGCCGACGTGTTCCCATAGTTCTATGCCCAGTGTCTCTGCCGCCCGTTTGATTTCCTCTCGATCCACCGCCGCCGCAAACGCCTTGTCCTTCCACTTTTTCTTTACCGATTTAATTTTGACATCGCGGATGTCTTTAGAGGGACGCACCAGGGTGACGGCGACCAGAAAGCCGGTCAGTTCGTCCACGGCGTGGAGCGCCTGCGCTAGTTTAGTTTCTCGTGGGACGCCAGTGTGGCCGTGAGAGAGGACGGTATTGACGATGGCATCGGAATACCCTTTTTCCCGCAGGATGCGCCCGCCGGAGTGAGGATGCTCGTCGGGGAACCGGTCGTAGTCGAAATCGTGCACCAGGCCGATGGCGCCCCAAAAGTCCTCGTCCTCTCCGAATCGCCGAGCATAGGCGCGCATTGCCGCCTCGACGGCCAGCATATGCCGGATGTGGTTTTCTGCACAACCGTATTCCTGGATCAAGGCCCACGCTTCTTCCCGTGTAATTGTGTCTTTCATGCTTCTCCCTTCATCTGGTAGTGGCAAGCATTTGGGACAGACGTAATTTTACCCCGAATCGAGGAAATGGCAACCCGCTGCTCATTTGTTTATTCACGCTCTGCAGCAGTTTAACAATCGCCGGTTGCTACAATAGCGTTGATATGGTAAACTGGGATCAGGCTCCAATCATATGTTTTCACATTCTAATGAAACATACCCAATTCGAACAATCGCCCGTAGGGCGTAGGATGGCACGAGAAATAGCTTTGTTTGGATCACGAATACGTACATTAAGGAGGATGAGATGAACAGGTATGTACGCATCGTAGCCATCGTCGTTGCAGGTATTGGAAGTTTGTCGATCGTGACGTGGCTTCTGCGACAACCGCAGTTGGCGTATGCTAACCCTGCCACGTATTATGTGCGTGCTAACGCCACGGGCGATTGTCGCGATGCGGCGACTCCATGTGGCAGCATTCGGCAGGCGCTCACCCTGGCAACGTTGCCCGGCGATGTCGTGCGGGTGGCAACCGGCGTCTACACCGAGAACATCGGGCTTTTCTACGGCATCCAGTTGGAAGGTGGATGGGATGAGACGTTTACGAACCGGGACCCAGTGGTCTACTCAACCGTGGTGGATGGAAACGGGGAACACATTCTTACGGCAACCGTTGGCATCGGCGCGGCCCAGATCAGCGGGTTCACGTTCCGCAATGGGCGGGACGGCCTCCACATTTACCTGGGAACTATCACAGTGACTGAGAACGTTGTACAAGATGTGCGTCGCCAGGGTGTGGAGATCGAGGCTGGGCGGGTCTTCCTGGCCAACAACACCATCACTAACATCGCCCGTGAGGGGTTTGAGATAGACGGCGGGGTGGTTACGTTGCAAGCCAATCGTATTCTGACCACCGGTCGGCACGCCATTTTCGTGGAGGGCGGTACAGTGCACATCGAAGACAATACAATCCGCTATGTCACCGGCAGCGATTACCACGGTATCGAGGTCAGTGGAACGCAGCACGTTATCAGTGGCAACCTCATCGCCCACATCGGCGACCGGGGGATTCACGCCCACAATGGCAGTGCGACTATCGTCGGCAACACCATCTCCGACACCGGCGGTGATGGCATCCGCGTGGGCCAAACCGGCCAGGTGACTGTGCGGGGCAACGTCGTCTCCGCCATTGGTAACGATGGGCTTGATGTCCGGGCAGATATGGCTCTCATCGAGGGCAATCGGATCTCCAATGCCGGGGATCGGGGCATCAATGCCGAGGATGGTATCTTGACTATCCGTGATAATTGGATCGCTGATACCGGCGGCGACGGCATTCGCACGTCGTCCTCTAGCCAGAAGGTGCTCATTCAAGGGAACACGGTCCAAAATGCCGACGACGATGGGGTGGATGCGCGCGGCGACGATATTACCATCATCGGCAATCGGATCGAACAGAACGGAGACAACGGTGTCAAGGGCGAAGAGAGCGGCGTGATCTCTATGGATGCCAACTGGGTGTTGAGCAATACCGTCGGCGTCACCGTGCGGGGGGCAGAACGTTTCACGTTAACCAACAACGTTATCGGGGATCAAATCACCGCCAGCATCGAACTGACCGGTACCGGCGAGGGGTATCTCATCCACAACACCCTGGTGGGACGCGGCTTCGGCACGCCCCACCATGTCACGGCTCTGATCGTGGAGGATCCATTGACAGTCACGTTGAGCAATAACATCATAGCCAGCCATACACTGGGCGTACAGGTGCATCCCAGTGCTACCCTGGTCGTCAGCAACACGCTGATGTGGGCTAACGGCGGGGGGACGCTGGCACTCAGCGGGACGCTCTCGCTATTCGGCCCCCCGATGTTCGTGGATCCCCGGCATCAGGACTATCATCTGCGGTCGGCGTCACCGGCCGTGGATGCCGGTCGCGATACGTGGGTGACCCACGACGTGGATGGCGAACCTCGACCTGTCGGCGTCGCTCCAGACATTGGCGCCGATGAGATCGCGCGGCACGTGTTCTTGCCCCTTGTGTTGCACGCCTATGCCGCTGTCCTGAAGTGATCGTGTGGATGCGGATGATGTCCATACGCTGCTGCCTGCCGGGCGTTCTGGCCCTTCTGGCTGTTGGTTTGCTCTCGATAGCCCTTTCCCAGGCGGTAGCGCAAATCCCGGCAGAATCCGTCTGGGCGTCCCCACGAGGGGCACAACAAGTGATGGCGGGCAGGAATCCCTTGCCCGCCGATGTGCGGGATGTGTGGATCGGTGAGAGTGACCGGCCAGGCGCCCGTCTCGGTGCGACCGTGGCCGCCATCGGGGACGTGAACGGCGACGGGTTCAGCGATCTGATCGTCGGCGCGCCGGGTGACGGCCTCGATTTCAACGGGACGGTCTTCGTCTACCACGGTTCGTCCGCCGGCCTTCGTCTCCATGAGCAGATCACCATGCCGCTGACGGGTGTGGGGGAGGGGGCGCGTTTCGGGGCCACGGTCGCATCGGGCGGGGACGTGGACGGCGATGGGGTGAACGACGCGATCATTGGTGCACCGGATTATCGGGGCCTGGGAGTCGTTTTCGTCTACCGGGGAGGGGGCGCGACTCTATCCCTCAAGTGGGTCTTTAGCGGGACCCATCGCGATGCCCATTTCGGCGCTGTCGCGACGACGGTGGGGGATGTCAATGGGGATGGGTTTGGCGACATTGCCATCTCCGCGCCGGGAGCCGGGCCGGGGGGTGTGGTTTTCCTGTATCCTGGCGGACCGGACGGCCCGCTCTCCGTCGGCCACGTACTCTCCGGCACACAGCCCGGTGAGATGTTCGGGGCTGCCGTGGCCCCGGCCGGCGACGTGAACGGGGATGGATATGCCGATCTGGCCATCGGTGCGCCTGGTTACGACCTGCTCAGTGGGACGTTGAGGGTGATGGATGCCGGCCGAGTCTGTCTCTACTACGGCGCTCCCGCCGGCCCACTTTTCGATGGGCGTGTGGATTGTCGCACCGACGAGCTGCCGGTGGCGCAGGCGCGTTTCGGCGCGGCCGTGAGCACCGCCGGCGATTTGAATGGCGATGGGTATGCCGATCTGGCCGTCGGTGCGCCGGGCGCGGATGTGGCCGTCGGCACGCTTTTGACCGAGGCCGGCCGAGTTACCATCTACGCAGGTGGATCGGCCGGGCTGTCGCCATCGCCCGGTTGGGACCTGGTCGGCGATCAGACTGGCGCGCACTTCGGCGCCTCCCTTTCCTTTGCCGGCGATCTGAATGACAATGGATACGCTGACCTGATCGTCGCTGCCCCCGATGCCGATGGTGATGCTGGCGATGAGGGCGAGCTATTTGTCTTTACCGGGGGGCCAGACGGGCCGGCGGCTACCCCTTCCTGGAGTGTGCGCCCCACCGCACAAATGGAAGCCCATTTTGGCGAGGCGGTGGCGACGGCCGGCGACGTGAATGGGGATGGGTACGCGGACTTCGCCGTCGGAGCGCCGGGATACGACCATGGACAGACCGATGAGGGGGGAGTCTTCGTTTACCACGGGCAGGCTGGTCCGCCGGGGAGTACACCAGCCTGGCAGGTCTTTGGCGCTGAACATGCCTTTCTGGGCTGGTCGGCGGCCAATGCCGGGGACGTCAACGGAGATGGCTACGACGATGTGCTGGTCGGTGCGCCGAAGTACAGCCACGGTCAAGAGGAAGAAGGCGGGGCGTTCCTTTACCTCGGTGGGCCGGGCGGACCGGATTCCATCCCGGCCTGGACGGGGGAGGGGGAGCAGGATTGGGCCTGGTACGGTCAGGCCGTTGCTGCTGCCGGCGATGTCAACGGGGATGGCTACGGCGATGTGATCGTGGGCGCCCCTCGCTATGACAATGCGTGGTACGACGATGGGCGGGCCTTCATTTACTACGGCGGGCCGGCCGGGCTGACCCATGAACCCGTCTGGACGGCTCCCCCGGAAACGCAGGGGAGTGCCGTCTTTGGGGCCAGCGCTCGTTTCGGGACGGCTGTGGGGGCTGCAGGGGACGTCAACGGCGATGGGTACGGTGACGTGATCGTCACGGCCAACGGTTACGACGGTGAGGCGATCAATGAGGGCGCGGCTTTTGTCTATTACGGTGGTCCGGATGGGCCGGCCGATACACCGGCCTGGATGGTACATCCTACCAATCAACCTTACGCCAATTTCGGCCGCTCGGCTGCTTCGGCCGGGGACGTCAATGGGGATGGGTATGGGGACGTGATCATCGGCGCGCCATGGCTCGATCATCCGGGTAGCACGGCTGATGATCACATTTACGACGGTGCGGCGTTCGTCTATTACGGCGGCCCGGATGGCCTGGGCGGTGAACCGGCCTGGCGCACGACCACTCTCTTCGATAACGCCGAATTCGGCATCGCCGTCGCGCCGGCCGGCGATGTGAACGGCGATGGCTTCAGCGACGTGATCGTTGGGGCCTACAAGTACATTGCGGAAGCCTGGCGGGAGGGCGCAGCCTGCGTCTATCTAGGGGGAGCGACCGGCCTGAATGCCGATGTTCCCGATGTTTGTCTTCATCCAACAGACCAGAAGAACGCGAAATTTGGGCTTTCCGTTACGTACGCCGGGGATATCAACGGAGATGGGTATAGCGATGTCGTCGTCGGTGCCCCCGGTTACACCGGCGGTACCCTGGGTGAGGACGATGTACCCGCAGCCGGGGCGGTCTACGCCTACACCGGCGGCCCGTCCGGTCTTTCCCCGGACGTTGCCTGGCGCGTCGTGGGGGATCAACGACAGGGGGCGGCAGGGTTCAGCGTGGCGGGTGGGGACGTGAACGGCGATGGAAATGGAGACGTGATCGTTGGTGTGCCGGCCTACAATCCCAACGGTTATCAACTGGACGGCGGGACGGTGCGGGTCTATCCAGGGAACAGTGGCGGGCGGTCGGTGCGGCCCCTTCAGCTTCAGCCCGATGCCGATGGGCAAACGCCTATTGCTCTGGGAGGACGCGCCTACCTGGGTGGGGTTCATCTCCAGATGGATGGGCGCTCTCCTTTAGGGCGCACGCCGATGCGGCTTCAGTGGGAGTTGGCGCCGTTCGGTGTGCCGTTCACCGCCACCGGCGTGTCGTCTGGTCAGGGGCCGTTACGTTCCGTTCCTCCCACTGCCCACCTGGCGTTGAGCCAGACAATAACCGCCTTGCTCACCGACACTCTCTACCACTGGCGGGTGCGGGCCGCCTATCCGGCCGGCGATCTTTCCGGTCGGGTAGCCGGTCGGTGGTACGTCTTGCCCGGCAATGGCCCTCAAGAGGCGGATTTCCGCACACCGCTTACACTGACAACGGCGACGCAGAGTGCTTTCGGTGCTCCTCTTTTCTCCCCGATCTTTCCGATCAAAGAGGGTAAACATCTGCTCCGAAAATAGCCCGGCTCGGCCGCAGGTTTCAAACCTGGAACACAGACGTCTCGTCTCAGCGCCGGGGGAATACTCGCTGCTGGGCAGGGGGCGTTCTGTGGTTCACATGACCTTTTCGGCTACCCATGGATTAGAGCGTTTCTCCCGTCCCACCGTCGTCTGGGAGCCGTGGCCGGGATAGAGCACCGTTTCGTCGGGCATGGTGAAGATAACTGTGCGGATGGAGTGGATGAGGGTTTCCCAATCGCCTCCGGGCAAGTCGGTGCGTCCTACCCCCATCGCGAAGAGCAGGTCTCCATCGAAGGCGACCCTTTCGTCCGGCAGGTAGAACGTCAATCCGCCGGGGGTGTGACCGGGGGTGTGAAGTACCTGGAATCGAAGCGTGCCGACCGTCAATGTTTGACCTGGCTCCAATTCGATATCCGGCGGCGGGCTGTCCTCGATGGACATACCAAATAGCGACGCTCCTCCCTTTGCCTTTAGCAAAGGTATCTCTGCCGGATGGAGGGCCAACGGCGCACCCGTTGCGGCCACTATCTCGGCGTTAGCCGCCATGTGGTCGAAGTGGCAGTGGGTGTTGAGCACGTAACGGATGGTGAGGTTGTTCTGTTCGATAGTATCCAGAATGCGCTTGGGATGTCCACCAGGGTCAATTACGACGCCTTCGTGGGTCTCCTCACAGCCGACGATGTAGCAATTGGTTTGAATTATACCGACAGGGAGTGTTTTCAGGATCATTTTCTTTTGGATTTACATATTGATTGGTGGATTTACACATTGACTGGTCTGGATTGTCCAGGTCGGGCTGCATTAGAGCGATATGATCAGCCATCCTCCCAGGGCAACAAACAACAGCGCCGTGCCTAACTTCACGGTGGCGGCGTGGCGGCGCAGGAAAAGCCCCAACTGCATCGAAGACGTTCCCAGGTAGACCAGCACGAATACGATGATCAACGGCACGACGAACATCAGGTTGTAGAGCAAGAGCAGCGGTACCGCCTGTGTCCGCGAGGCGGGTAGACTGGTCATCGAGATCAAGATCGCCAGGTAGACCTGGCCGGTGCAGGCCAACTCCAGGAACGAGACCGCTGCGCCGGTCACGAGGGCGGCGATCACAAAGGCCCGTGCCCGACTGCTGCGTCTAACTATCGCGTGGGCGCGACGCCGTAATGTTTCCGGCATGACCAATGCCATATCCTTGACTTCGCCCTGCCGAGCTTTCAGGAAGTCCAGGAAATTGAATGCCGCCAGTACGATACACAATACCGCCGTCAGGAGGTACGCCCAGTGGCTCAACGCAGCGTGGGTATCCCGCACTGTATCTAACAGTTTATACAGCCCCAGTCCGATCGCCAGGTAGGTGAGGAACACGCCCGTGGTGAACGCAATGCCGACGGCCAAAATCTCCCAACCACGGCGTTCACTGAACGCGAGGTAGGAGACGAAGAAGATCAGGGTGGCGAACGCACAGGGGTTCAGCCCGTCGAGCAGACCGCCGACGATCACTTGCAGTGGCCCGACGACCGTTGTTGTATCTGTCGTTGCGTCGAAATCCTCCCAGAATTTTTCGGTGCCGGTGGCAGCATACTTCGAGACGATGGCCTCCAACTGCTGCGGGTTGATTTCCTCTGCGCCGATTAACACATCGTCGCCAATGAAGAGTGCCGGGGTGTGTAGTTCCTCCTCCCGACCGGCGCGTCTGGCCATCCAACGGGCTAGATTGACGCTATCGTAGATGTTGAACTCTTTGACGACCAACTGGGGATACTTGCTTTGCACATACCAGATGTCCGATTCGGCCCGACTGCATTTCTGGCAGCCCACTTCGTAGAAGTAGGCTGCCCAGATGGTCGTTGTTTCGCACGCGGCTTCCCCGGCCGTGTCGCATGGCTCCAATTCATCCAGGCCCGGCAGAGGGGCGGATGAGACCGGGCTGCCGGCTCCCCAGATGGGGATCGCATCCAGCCCCGGAATGTTCGGCCACGTTGTTCCGCCTTCCAGGAGGCAGGTATCAATCAGGCAAGGAAGTTGTTCCCGGATCTCGTCCTCGCCGACCAATGCCTGCCCACCGACGATCAGGGTGGGCAATCCCTTTTTCTCAGGGGGGATGGCGAACATCTCTTCGGCGTGGAGCAGCATCTCATAGTACGTTGGGTCAGTGTAGATCTCCACCATCTTGATTTCGATGCGTCCGTCGTGCTCTTCTTGTAAGGGAGTCAATATTTCTTCAGTGATCAGTTTGCAGTGCGGACATTCATCGGAGTAGAAATAGACGATCCGCACTGTCGGTTCGATGGCGGGGCCTTGAGCGGATGCTGACCCGGCCAGAGAGAAAAGGATCAAGACGAGTCCCAGGATGATCGTGATTGTTCCCACAAATCTGCGAGTGAATTGTCGGTTTATCATCTTTGTCATTTTCTCACCCCAACATACCACGTATAATGATGTCTACAGCTTCCTCCTCGTTAAGACCACGGGCCATCAGCGTCTCTAGCTCTTTGCGACCCACACTGCCGATCGCGGCCTCGTGTGTTATGCGCGCCCGGTCGTTCCGCACGACGACGATCGGCACGTTCCGCGCCACGGCCTGTCCGCGCACGATTTCAGTGCAGTCCATGTGGCCGATGGAGTGGGGGGCGTTTCCCTCGGCTGTGGTGTAGACCTCGCTCACGGCCCGGTCGCGCACGGCGACCCGCGTCTTCGTCAATCCGCGCGCTTTTTCTCCGTTCAGACGCACGATTTCATTTATATGGATGGTGTCGTCTTCAGAACCGTATGCTTTGGTGCTTAGTTCGACGATCCCGCTGGCCCCCACATCAACCTCGAATTCGATGGACAGCCGCCCGACACGGCCATGGACCAGGTTGAACTCCGACTCCAATTGCCCTCCCTCATCAATCTGGGCGTGCGTGGTGGGGAGCACCTCGATCCCGCCGGTCTGGCCGTGATAGTGCCCTTCCCTGTAGCGCATTGTCGCCCCAGGCCCTATGTGGATTTGGGCGTTCATCACGTGCTGGAGGTTGACCGCGTTGGGGAAAGTGCAATGGGCCAGGAAGCCGATCTCGGCTCCCTCGCCGATGTTGAATTCGGACAGGATCTCTTGTAGGCCTTTCTCGGCTGTCATACCGAAACAGAGATGCACCGGGTAGGCTACTTTGGTTCCCGGCGCTACTGTGATCCGTGCCCGCACGCCCTGCGCCAATTCCTCGGTCTCGATGTTCACGCCTTCTACCATATTGACCGCCAGTACCTGGTTGCCGCTGATCACGGCGCTGGCGACCCTGGGAGTGCGCAATATATCTGGTCTGCCGCCGGCTTGTTCGTATGCCTTGAGGATCGCCTGGAACTCCCGTGCCCAGGCCGGGTTCTGAGCGGCCAATACCGAAGAGGAGACGCGGGCTGTTGTATGCGTGTTTGTATTGGCGTTCATACGCGTATTCCCTCCGTCACCACTTGCTGGTACGTGCCGCCTGCTTTTTCATCCCAGGGCTGGCTGCCCAGCAAGTTTTCGTGTGGACGGCAGCGTTGAGCGAAGTAGACCCGCATCTCGGCCGGTGTGCCGGTCTGGACCACTGTGCCTCCACACATCAATGAGGCCGCGTCGGCTACGTCGGCCATCTCGTCCCGATGGGTGATCATCAGAACCGAGGTGCCCTCCTGGGACATCCGCTGCACCAGAGCGATGATATCGGAGATGCACAGCACGTCCACTCCAGAGTCTGGCTCGTCGAGAATGGCCAATCGGGGTCGCATGGCGTACACGGCTGCTAATTCGATCCGTTTCCGTTCCCCGCCGGACAGGGTGCCATCCACCGTTCGGCCCATATACGCCTGCGGTGCGAGGGCCACGGCGCGCAATGCCTCTTCGATTCGTTCCCGCTTCGGTGACTGCATGCCCAGCGCCAAGTAGTCTGCTATGTGGAGCCCCTCAAAACGCGCCGGCTCCTGCCAGGCTAGCGTCAACCCACGACGCGCCCGTTCGGTTACCGACAATGAGGTGATCTCCTCCCCATCGAACAGGATATGGCCTTGAGTAGGTATGTATCCTTCCGAGCCAATCAACGTGAGCGCCAGGCTTGTCTTCCCAGAACCGTTCAGGCCCAGCAACACGTGAATCTCGCCCACCCGGACGGTCAGGTTAACCCCGCGCAGCACGTCGGCCCCTGGACGGGGGACCCATACGTTTTTGACTTGCAGCAATATATCACCGGACATGGTGATTTTCGCCTCCTCGTTACATTATCTCTATGGAGAGAAATACAAAGAAGTTTTTGGAACAGCGCCTTAAAGTATACCACAATCCATCGCAATGTGAAGGGAGCGGCTTTTCGGGGGTGCTCTGGTTCCACACCCTATGTGGAGGGAGGAGGAACGCCGGCAGTTTCTCGGCTCTATGGCACTCTATTCAACTTTGTGCTTCAGTGGATTGATAGCGTGTATTCTTTATTGTAATCGTTCTAACTGCTTTGTAACCTCCTGGGCGAAGCGCTCGATGAACTCCAGAACGTATGCGCTGATTGCTCGGTCGGTGTCGTTGATCAAAGGAGTTAGATCCATGGCAAACGTCATACCGGTTGAGGTATCCATATCATGGGAGGCATAATATGTTGCATTGGCCCGACGCCGTCCCATCGTTGCCAGGTCATACCGTTTGCCGCCGCTGATCTGGGAATCAAATACCCCCAACAGTGCCATCTGGAGGTTTTCGTGGGTACTACAATCGAATGCTATCTTGTCGTCATCCACCATCCAATCAAGGTTGCGCCATATCTCGCATCCATAGACCCTCCGTGGCCGCGCCGCTGTAGGCAATCGGCGGAGTGCCTCGATCACACGTAGTGCCACGGCGACATGAGTGTCGTGCTTGTCGGCCAGGTTGTGGGTGTAGACTACGTCAGGCTGGGTAGCCTGAAACAGCCTGATGAGATCTTCTGTGATGGCTGGATTCGTCTTGTCCTTCACAGAGGCGCTGGAGTGGTCAAGCAGGACCTGGGCTGTGTATTCTCCAATGACGGCGGCTTTCTTCTGTTCCTGCCGACGGACTGTCCGCATCGCTTCGTCGCTGTAGTTGGCGTACAGGCCGTTCCGGGGGGACCCGCTTCCATCGGTGACCACGACGCCACAGAACCAACGCTCCTCGTGCTCGAAACATTGCATAATGCCGTCGAAGGCCATGATCTCCAGGTCGTCTTGATGAGCCCCGATGGCCATATGGGTCGTTCGTTCTAGCGCTTCAGCCATAGGGGTCTGGTCTGGTACGAAGACTTCGGCGGTATGTTTGGTAAACTTGAGTGACATACCGTTCTCCTGCTCTTGTTTTGCTATGGTTACGGTGATTTCATTACCCGACATGCTTTTTCTGGGACGCAGATTAACGCAGAAAAACACAGATTTTCTTTGCAGTACTTTTGCAAATTTCACAAAGTGGCTTAGCTCCCCCCGTTCCACGGGGGGAGGACAGGCTTCCCCCCTGCAAGCGGGGGGACTGAGGGGGGGCAAGCTTCCCCCCTGCGAGCGGGGGGGACTGAGGGGG